>JBJFHW010000246.1:0-10132 GCA_051893965.1 Acutalibacteraceae bacterium | reverse complement strand
AGCATTGGGATTTCGCCGTCTGCGGACGGCGCCAATGGGCTTCGCCCCTTGACCCTACGAGCTTTTTTGTAAAAAAGCTCGGCAAAAAACTTTACTCCTTTTCCGCTGACTTTTCTTCGCGGTGTAATAATAAAGTTTATAGCTTTTTTCCCGCGTGAGCATGTGGGCGGTGCCCGCCAAATTATTAACTTACCGAATTATCTTAACCTGAATGGATTCAGGCCTGTTTCTGATTTTAAATTAAATTGTTCTGCATCTTAACAGCCGCCGCCGTGTTCTGCATAAGCTCTGCAATTGTCATCGGTCCGCAGCCGCCGGGAACAGGCGTTATGAACGAAGCTTTTTTGCTGACGTTTTCAAAATCAACATCGCCGCAAAGCTTTCCGTTTTCATTTCTGTTGATGCCGACATCAATCACAACCGCACCGTCTTTTACCATATCTTCCGTTACAAATTTTGCTCTGCCGACTGCCGCAACAATCAGATCGGCGTTCCGGCAAACCTCTTTAAGCTCTTTTGTTTTTGAATGGCAAATTGTGACGGTTGCATTATTTTCAAGCAGAAGCGCTGCCATCGGCTTTCCGACAATGTTGCTTCTTCCGATGATCACGCAGTTTTTGCCGGCAACATCAATGCCGTAGGCATCAAGCAAATCCATCACTCCGGCAGGCGTGCAGGGCTTAAAGACATAATCGCCCACCCAAAGCTTGCCGACATTGATATGACTGAAGCAGTCAACGTCCTTTTTCGGGTCAATTCTTTCAATGACCGTTTCTTCATTAATATGCTTCGGAAGCGGAAGCTGGCACAAAATTCCGTTGATGCTTTCATCGGCATTGAGTTTATCAATCAGGGAAAGAAGCTGCTGTTCGGTTGTGCTTTCTTCAAGCGCATATTCAACCGAGCGGATACCGCAAAGCGCACAGGCTTTCTTTTTGTTGTTAACATAAACTCTTGAAGCCGGATCGCTTCCGACGATAATTACCGCAAGCGAAGCATCAATGCCCTTTTCTTTCAAAGCAGCAATTTCATCTTTTACTTTCATTTTCACTTTCAAAGAAACTTCTTTGCCGTCAATTAACTGAAACATTTTTATCACTCCAATATTTTTGCCGAATCCAAATTATTCTTCGCCGTTTTCCTCTTTTTCTTCGGCTGTATCCTCTGTTTTTTCATCGTCGGATTCTTCTTGCGGATCTTTGTTTGAAACAATTTTTCCCTCGCGGATAACAACGTTCTTTGCCTTTTTGCGCATTGCCTTTTTTTCCTGCTTTTTGCGTTCGGCTTCCAGTTCTTTTTCGCTTTTCGGCGGGAAATAATCAATGCCCTCAATCGGCTTCGGGTGCTTGGTAAATTTAATGTATAAGCACACAAGCAAAACAAAGCAAACCGCTGCAAGAACCGCAGACAAAACCTGTGAAACTCTGATGTTTGAAGAACCGATATAAAGGCTGTCTGAACGCAGGCCCTCAACAACCGCTCTTTCAACGCCGTACCATACACCGTAGCAAAGGAAAAGCTGACCGCTGAATTTGCGGCATTTTCTCAAAATGATATATAAAAGCACAAAGCCCAAAATACACCAGACCGATTCATAAAAGAAAGTCGGGTGGACATAAAGATTATTGTCCGAAATATACTGCGGGATATTATCCACATTTTCAAGGCCGTAATAGGAAGCGTTGTTTTCAATATAAGAAACAACGGTGTCGCTCATCATGCCCCAGTTTTTGTTGGTAAAGGAACCGAAAGCTTCCTGGTTTGCATAGTTGCCCCAGCGGCCGATTCCCTGACCGATCAGAAGGCTCATCGAAGCCATATCCAGAAGATTGAGATAATTGATTTTTTCAATTTTGCAGACGATAAAGGCGCACAGCAGTCCGCCGATGATACCGCCGTAGATGGCAAGACCGCCCTCCCAGATCTTAACGATTTCAGAAAGGTGCTGACTGTAATAATCCCACCGGAACAAAACATAATAAAGTCTTGCTCCAACGATTCCGCCGATGGTTCCGTAAAGCAGAACATCAATCATTTTGTCAAGATTGATTTTCCATTTATAGGCAATTCTGCCGCCGAAAAGAACGGCAAGCAAAAAGCCGAAAGCAATAATCACACCGTACCACCTGACAGTGGTAAAGCCGAGATCAAGCGTTTTTGAAACCGCAAATTCCTTTGCGATTCCGGCAAACTTAACAAGAACAGTGTCTTCCATAGTTTCTCTCCTTTTTTAAAAGCTTTGCGCAAAAGCAATCATAACAGGCATCGTTATAATAGAAATAAAACTGACAAGCGCAACCGTCTGTGATGCCGCCGCAATGTCTTTGCCGTATTTTGAAGCAAACATAAAGGTATTGTTTGCACTCGGGACGCTTGCCGTTATCGCAAGGGCAACAAGAAGCGTTCCTCTGATGCCGCAAAGCGCATACAGACAAATGCAGATGACAGGCATCACAATCAGTTTCAGTAAAGCAACAAGATAAATTTTTTTATCGGTAAACATCGCCGCAAGGTTGGTTTTGGAAAGATAGGTTCCGAAAATCAGCATGGCAACCGGGGTATTCAGCGAGCCGATAAGCGAAATCGGCTGGGATATGACATAAGGCAGCTTAATCTTCAAAAGAAAAAGCGGAAGTCCTATCATGACAGATATAACACCCGGATTTAAAATCAGCTTTAAGAAACTGAGCTTATATTCGCCCTTTTGCATCACTTTTATTCCGTGAGTGAAAGTCAGAACATTAAAAGCAATCACACCGTTTGAGCAATAGAAAACACCCTCGGAGCCGAGCACCGCCTGCGCCAGCGGCAGAGCCATGAAACCCGTGTTGCCGTATATGCAGGCAAATTTATAAACAGGGTCCTTGCTGTCATTCTTTCTGAAAAGCGGAATGTTGATTGCTATGGCAATAAAATGCGTAACAAAAGCAAGGGCAAGCGAAACAAAGAAGCTTTTCACCGTGTCATCGTTTCGCTCAATCGTTAAAAATGAGTTGATAAGAAGACACGGTCCGATGATATATAAAAGCAGGTTTATTGTTGCCTTTGCTGTTTTTTCCGTATATATTTTTGCTTTGTCGCAGATAAAACCGACTGCGACCATGAGATATAAAACAGCGACCTGCGTTGCCGCTGATTTCATATTTTCAAAAAACAAACAGATTCACTTCCGATTTTTTATTCAGCGTCAGGATTTTCTTCTGAGCTTACAGCTGTTTCTTCGGTTAAAATTAATGTTTCTGCTTTCTTGCTCAAAACAAAAATCAAAACCACAGCAAAAATGAAGAATATCAAATCAACTGCACAAAACGGGTGGTCGGGATTAATATATTTATCTTTATCAACAAGCGTGAAAATCAGTCTTGTAATGCTCAGCACCGCCGCAATCAAGGCGGAAGAAAGACCGAAGCCCGGAAGTCTCCATGAAAAACCCTCACTGTAAACACCGCTTGTAACCTGCGCAAACGCCATGAAAAACAAGGTCATGAATGCAAGCATAACAAGTTCCAACAGCAAATCGGAAACACGAAGGAAACTGATTTTCGTCACAAAAAGTCCGATCATTCTGAACGCTGTCCAGCCAACGGGAGCAAGCGCAAGAATTTTTCTTGAAGAAGCCGCCGAACTGCCCGTTTTAAAGCTTGCGGCAAGAATAAACAGATAAACTGCACTGAACAAAGCAAAAACGCTTCTGATAAAATCCGGCACGGAGCCCGAACTCATAAGCTGTTTGAAAAGGCTCGTCTGAAGATAGGCACTTTCCGTATTCGCGGCCGCTTCAATGCTTGAAAAGAAAGCGGAAGCACCGTCAAAAATCATGAAAATTGCAAAAATCAAAGTTACGGCAAAAAGCGGCTTGCTTTTTATTTCGCTGACCTCAATATTCTGCGAAGACTTGCTCATATAAGAAACCACACAGAAAACGAGACACGAGCCGAACGCAATGATGTAAAACAAAACGGTTATAAAACTGCTTTGGGTATAAAATCCGGTTGAAGCATCAATAAGCTTGAAACCCTGAATAAATCTCAAAACCAGAGCAATCAGCATGAGCACCGGAAAAATCAGACTAAGCGATCTCACACTGGCTTTTTCACTGCTTGATTTAATTTTCACCGGAGCCTTCCTCCTTTGCGAACAATCTTTCTTCTGTCGGAACATAATTATCCGGCTGTTTGAATGTTTCGATTCGCTCGTCAATCGGAACATAACGCTTCGGGAGCGCAATGCTCTTATAGGCCGGACGCATAATTTTTCCGCCTGTTATCAGTTCTTCGATTCTGTGAGCAGACCAGCCTGCAATTCTTGCCGTTGCAAACATCGGCGTGAAAAGTTCTTCCGGAATACCCAGGATTTTGAGAATCAGACCGGAATAAAGATCGACATTTGCACAAAGCGGCTTGTTGAGACCTTTGATTTTTCTGAAAAGATCCGGTGTCAGCGTTTCAACAAGGTTAATCAGCTCAAATTCCTTTTCATAGCCGTTTTTATAAGCAAATTCCTTTGCTTTTCTTTTGAGGATTTTTGCTCTCGGGTCGGAAATTGTGTAAACGGCATGACCCATTCCGTAAATCAGACCGGAGCCGTCGCCCGCCTGTTTATTGATGATTTTTTCAAGATAGTCGCTGACCTGTTTTTCATCGGTAATGTTTTCAACATTTTCCATAATATCCTGAATCATGCGGCAAACCTTGAGGTTTGCACCGCCGTGCTTCGGACCTTTGAGCGAACCGACAGCCGCAGCATAGGCCGAATAGGAATCGGTTCCGCTTGAAGTCAGAACGCGGCAGGTAAAGGTTGAATTGTTTCCGCCGCCGTGTTCGGCATGAAGAATCAGCAGAATATCAAGAAGCTTTGCTTCCTCGTCCGTATATTTTCTGTCGGAACGAATGGAACGCAAAATGGTTTCAGCCGTTGAAAGCTCCTTTTTGTCCGGGTGAAAATACATACTTTTGCCCAAATACTTGCGTCTGACCTGATAGGCATAGCACATGATAACGGGCATCTGGGCAATCAGCTGAATGCTCTGACGAAGCGTGTTATCAATGGAAGTATCATCGGGATTTGCATCATAGGAATAAAGAACAAGAATACATCTTTCAAGCTTGTTCATAAGATTCGCAGACGGATTTCTCATCAGAACATCTTCAATAAAAGTATCGGGAAGCTCGCGGCATTCTCCCAGCGCATTTCTGAAATATTCAAGCTGTGTTTTTGTCGGAAGAGAGCCGAATATCAAAAGATAAACAACCTCTTCAAAGCCGAAGCGATCCTCTTTTTCACAAGCGGAAATTATATCATTGATGTTAACACCTCTGTATTTCAAAACGCCGTCTTTCGGCACTTTTTCGCCGTCATCAACATAATATCCTTCAACACTGCAGATTTTCGTAAGTCCTGCCATAACGCCGGTTCCGTCATGGTTGCGAAGGCCTCTTTTTACACCGTATTTCCAGAAATCATCATGGTTGATTCGGCTTTTTCTTTCAAGCTTTTCGCTCATTACAGCCATAATTTCAGGGGAAATCGGATTAATATTTTCCTGCATTACATTACCTCCGTACAATTTATTAAACGGCACAAACCATTTTAAGTTATTACTCTTAATTTTATCTCATATAATAAATAAAGTCAAGCCGATGAAACACCGAAACTTCGGCCTGTTAAGAGCGTTTTATGTATAAAGTTACCAATAATTTATACACCGGCTAAACTAAATTTACTTAAAAAGGACCCATATTATGAAATCTTATTTTGTTTTAACGGCAATTCTTTGCATTTTTCTTTTGCTTTTTCCCCTTTCGGTTGTTTCTGCCTCAAAAAGCAGCCGCGAAAACAGCGAAAAAACTTCAGCGGTTTCACAAAGCGATGAAGAACAGGAAAACGAAACAAAAAATAAAACTGCCGTAAAAACCGTTAAGGTTCTGCGAACTTCAAGCGGAAAAGTTGTTCAGATGAACATGAAAGACTATCTGATCGGTGCCGTTTCAAGCGAAATTTCGCCTTTCTATGAAGAAGAAGCCATCAAAGCGCAGGCTGTTGCCTGTTATACTTATGCAAAATGGCTGATGCTCAACGCCGACCGTTCTCAGATTGACGGCGCGGATATTTCGGATTCTCCCGAAACGCACCAGGGGTATTATGACGAAGATGAGCTTAAAGAACGCTGGGGCGATAAATATGAAAGCTATAAGCAGAAAATTGAAAGCTGCGTAAGCAGTGTTCTCGGAAAATATATGACTTATAATAATGAACCGATCATCGCCTGCTATCATTCGCTTTCTTCCGGAAAAACAGAAGATGCCCTCACCGTCTGGGGCAAGGACATCGAATATTTGAAAAGTGTTTCCGCTCCGGGTGACAAGCTTTCTCCCGATTACGATTCTTCTGTGACCTTAACGGAAGAAGAATTTTCGCAAAAATGCAAAAGTCTCGGCGATCTGAGCTTACCGAAAAAAGCTTCGGATTGGGTTAAGGATTTAAAAACAAGCAAAAACGGCTTTGTCACATCGGTTAAAATCGGCTCAAAAACCTTTGACGGCAACGACATCAGAAGCGCGTTTTCGCTCAAAAGCCCTTATTTCACCGTCAAATATGAAGACGCTAAATTCACTTTTTCCGTTGTCGGTTACGGTCACGGGCTCGGAATGAGCCAATATTCAGCCGATTACATGGCGCGTCAGGGAAGCAGTTACGAAGAAATTCTCAAGCATTTTTACACCGGAATTGAAATCCAAAGCGATGACCTGAGTTAAAATTCTCTGCTGTTAAAGCAAAATAACCCGTGTGGCAAATTTTTCAATTTCGTTTTCATCGTGGGAAGCAAAAACAATCAGCTTTTCATGAAAGCTTGTTTTGAGTATATCCATAATTTTTTCTTTCAGCTTTTCATCAAGGCCGCCGAACGGCTCGTCAAGCAAAAGAATATCAGGATCATATGCGCACGCTCTTGCAAGCGAAACCCTTTTTTTCATTCCGCCGCTGAGCATGGACGGAAGCTTATCAAAATCGTTTTCCAAGCCAAACGCGCAAAGCCATTTTTCGGCCGTCTTTTCGTCGCAGACAAGCGAAACATTCTTTTTTGCACTGTACCACGCAAAAAGATCGCTGCTTTGCGGCATGAGCGAAATTCGTTTTCCCTGTTCAATTCTGATTTCGCCGCCACTGCATTTTTCAAGTGAGCAAATCAGCCGCAGCAGCGTTGTTTTTCCCCTGCCCGACGGCGCTTTCAGGCAAACTCTTTCGCCGGGATAAAAATCAAGGCTTAAATTTTCAAAAATATTTTTTCCGCCCGGATAAGAAAAAGTCAGATTTTTAATTTCGATCATTTCTTTTTCCTCCGAATCTTGAAATCAGAAATGCCACAAAATGTTCCAGTATCACGCTCAGAACAATCACAACCGCCGTCCAGGCAAACAGATCTGCTGTTTCTATGTTGATTTTACTGCGGTATAGATTATAACCGATGGACTGAACCGGCATCGCAAGCACCTCGGCCGCAACACCCGATTTCCATGCAAGTCCCAGTGCGGCAATGCAGCCCGAACTGAAATAAGGCAAAACACAGTGGAAATATACGGTTTTTATCGTTTTAAAAAAGGAAAAGCCGTAAATTTTTGCCGTTTCAACAATCTTTTTATCGGTGTTTTCAATTCCTTCAAGAACATTTTGCCAGATAACGGGCATTACAATGAGAAAAACAATAAAAACCGGAACATAGTCTTTTCTGATCCAGACAAGCGCAAGAATAATAAACGATGCAACCGGAACAGAGCGTGCAAGCTTAATCATCGGAGAAAACAGCTCTCTGACCGTTCTTGAAACGGCGGCGGCAGAAGCAAGAAGCGTACCTGCCGCAACCGCCGACAGATAGCCGCAGCTGATTCTCAGAAAGGACAAGGCAACGCTTTGCCAGAATTCGGGTTTTCCGATTAAAACAAAAAGTCTTTGCAGAACCTGAAGCGGCGAAGCGATCAGAATTTCCGATTTTACCAGCATAAATGCGCCTTGCCATACCCCTATCCAGAACAGGAGTACGGCAAGCTTTGTGATTATTTTTTTTGCTTTTTCTTTGCGTTTATTCTGCTGCATAGTAAATGTCATCAGACGGAATTTCGCCGCCGACCGATGTCGGATCGGCACTGAAATAAACTTCAAAGTTTGCGTTGGCAACTTCTTTCATAACATCGCCGTCCATGAAAACAATGTTGCATCTTGTGATTGTTTCAGCGGCTTTGAGCTGCTTTTCGCTTTCAACCTTGTTTTCCTTAACCGTTGCAGGAACGGTCAGAATGGCTTCGTCAACAATTCCTTTTTCAATCATTTTGTTCATTTCTGAATAGGTGTTGGTGTTGACATTTTCAACAGAAAGCTTGTTGTCTTCAATAAACTGCGTAACTTTTTCGGGATTTTTCTCGATGAAATCCGTTCTTGCAATCACACAACCCATGGCAAGTCTTGTGTCGGAATCAATCTTTTTCCATTCGTCGGAAAGGCTGATAACAGATTTTACATTTTCGTTTTTTGAAGTTGCAACCGAAACAAAGGGCTCGGGAAGAACGGCGATTTTCACTTCGCCGGCAACAAGCTTTGTCATCAGTTCGCTGTGTTCGCTGAGATATTCAACCTTAACGCTGTCTTTCAGGCCGTTTTTGTCGAGGATATAGTCGATAATATATTCCGGCGTTGCGCCCTGACCGGTTGCATAGATGGTTTTATCCTTGAGGTCTTTGAGCGAATTGATTTCTTCGCCGTTTGTCATAACATAAAGAACGCCGAGGGTGTTGATGCCGAGCATCTGAATTTTACCGCCCGTTTTTTTATAAAGGTTTGCGGCAAGATTCAGCGGACAAGCGGCAATATCAACCGCACCGGTGGAAATGAGCGAAACAACTTCGGTCGGATCGCTTGTGAGCGTAAAATCATATCTGCCGTTATCCATCAGGTCAACCATGCCCATGCCTGTGGGGCCTTTGATTGCGGCAACCTTAACCTTTTCGCTTTCGGGTACGGGCTCGGTGGTTGTGGTTTCAGTCGGTATGGTGGTTGTTTCTGCGTTGTTTGCACGGTTACATGCCGTAAAAGACAAAACGAGAAGCGAAACCAGAACAAGAGCGAGAATTCTTTTTAAGTTTTTCATAGATATTTTTCCTTTCATATACAGCCGAAACTTGTTGTTTCGGATTATTGAATAAATGAAATAAGCTTTTCACGGTTTAAAAGACGAATGACTTTTCCGCTTTTTTCAACCGCGCCGGCTTTTTCAATTGCGTCAAGCGCCCGGTAAAGCGACGCCCTGCCGATATCAAGCCAGTCGGCAAGCTGACTCATGGTCATGTCAAGCTCAAAGGTCTTGTAATCACCGAAGGAATTGAGCAAAAAGTTAGCCAGTCTGCTCTCGGCGCTTCCGCCCGTGTAGCCGACGATTTTTTGTCCGAGAAAATAGATGCGTCTGGAAAGATAGCGAATAAAATCAAGCGAAAAGCACGGCTCATTTTGCATCAGAACAACAACGGCAGCTTTGGAAATATACAAAACCGTGGTTTCCCCTTTGGCAACAATTTCGTTTGAAAAATAAGAGGCCGAAAGAAACAGCGACTGACAGCCGAAAACATCGTTTTTCTGAAGTCTTCCCACAAGCACGCGGCTGCCCTTTCTGATAACCTTTGCTTCACCGGAAACAATGAAGCCGACCGCATTTTTGAACTTTTCGGACGAATAAATCAGTTCGCCGTTTTTATACTTTTCAAAAAAGGTGTTTTCTTCATTGAAAACATTTTTAAGCGACCGAAAATCAACGGACGAAAACAAATCATTTTCTTTCACCCGTTCTAAAATTTCATCACTGAGCTTCATGTTCCTCACCTCAAATCTGTCTCAATTGAAACATCTTTTGTATTTTATCATAAATATACAGGCATGTCAACAGATTAAACCCAATTGATGCTTCACCCTAAGCCTTTGAATCTGTTGCCGCAAGATAGGTGCCCGCAATCATGATCAAAAGAGCAACGATATATGAACCCGTCGGAAGCTGCCGGAAGATCAATAACGAAAGTGCCGCCGAAATAAACGGCGCAGCCGCATAGTATGTGCTTGTTTTTGCCGCACCCAGATCGCGCTGGGCATAGAT
>JBJFHW010000245.1:0-10189 GCA_051893965.1 Acutalibacteraceae bacterium | reverse complement strand
AAGCCACAGAATCTGCACGTTGTCCGGCTGATCGGGGTCCATGGGCTGAAGGGCGGCACTGTAGGTCATGTACCAAGGGGAGTGGACGAAAGTGGAGCCACCGCCGGTGCCCGTCTGGTTACCGGTCTTTTCCTCAATGTACTGGAAAAGCTGGGGGTAGTCGGTAATGGTGATGGTGACGCTGACGAAGTTGGTCTTATCCGGATCGGAGATGAACTTCTCGGGGTGACCGAAATCATCGCACTTGGCTGCCAGCTTCTCCCAGAGGGTGAAGCAGCCTCGCTGAGTGGTGCTACGGTTCATCACAGGTGCTTCTATCATGCTGCCTCTAGTGGAGTTCTGGGTCATAGAACCGTTCGTGAAGAAGACAAAGTCATCCTTGCCTACGGACTGTACGGATTCCTGACCATCGCTGGTCATCCGCAGAGCAGTGACAGTTTTCAGCTTACCCTGAATATCCAGATCCATGTCGGTGACGGTAGTGCCGGAGATGAAATTCACCCCGTTGTTTTTCAGATAAGCCTGGAGCGGCAGAATCAGGCTGTGGTACTGGTCGTACTTAGTGCGCAGAATCTGCTTCAGGGACTTGATGAGGTGGAGCTGGTGCATAAAGCGCACAGCATAACGGCGCATCTCGATGAGGCTTTCATAGTGCTGGAAGGCGAGCATAGCCGACCAGTAATACCACAGGTTGCTCTCAAAGAAATCCTTGTTGAACCACTGTTCGATGGAGATGTTCTCCAGTTCTTCCTCCGGAGTCATCATCATCTTCATCATCTTCTCCTGGTTGGCAGGAGAGACCCCCATATCGCTCTCATCGTGTGGAAGAAATCCTTTTTCCCACAGGCGGTGCTTGGAGTTGATTTCCAACTGCTGGTTGCACTCCCGGGTTTCGTCCAGGACGGTACGGCCCTCCTCGTAAATGGAAGGAATCGTGGAAAACAGATCCCACAGACACTCCATGTAAGGCTCCAGCTCACGCTCTCCGCGACTCACATACCCGGTCTCCGGGGTGCCGCAGGCATCCATGGAGCCGCCAAACACGGGCAATTGGTCATATATGGTGATGTTCTCACCGGGCATCTGTGCGTCACGCACCAAGAATGCAGCAGCTGCCATGCCGGCAATACCACCGCCTACGATATACGCCTTTTTGTTTTCAATGCCTTCGGGTTTTCTCGGATGTACTCTGTCATAATTTCTCATTGATTTTCTTTCCTTTCTATATTTAGATGAAAACAGATGTAATTTTACTTGACATCTGTTACGCTTTTTAGTATAATCAGAACTGATAAAATTGCAATAGTACAGTTATGATGCAGTGTACCTTTAATTGACAATTGTATCTTTACTGTTTCCGAATCGGAGGTAAAAATGAAAGAAAAAGTTGATTTCAGAATTCAGCGCACGTATAAACTGCTAACAGATGCTATGATAAATCTTTTGAATGAAAAGGATTTTGAAAGCATAACTGTTTCGGAAATATGTGAAAAAGCTATGATACGCAGAGCAACATTTTATAAACATTTCGGTGACAAATACGAGCTTTATGCTTTTATTATCAGACAGCTTGAAGATGATTTTAAAAAGGTACACTCTTCAGAATATGATAAATCAAGACCACAGACTTTCTATGCAATGATGATTAGAGATGTTCTTTGCTTTGCCGATCAACACCGCACAATTGTCTCAGCAGTTTTTAAAAGTTCCGGTGCAGGCAGACTCACCGATATTTTGTCTGATGAAATTGAATCAGATATTTATATACATCTTAAAAATGATAAAGCAAACGGAGCCATTCTTCCCTGCAACCCTAAGCTTATGGCATCAATGATAACCGGTGCTCTTGTTTATACTATAAAGCGCTGGTTGGTTGACGAAATGGATGTTTCAAAAGAAGAAATGATTAATTTATGTATGTCATTGCTGAAGGTTCTGTAATTGCAGCAATCAGCGCCGATCAGTGGCCGCCCTTGATGGATTAAAAACTAACAACATATGACGGAAAATGAATGCACTTTCTGCCGGACGAATGCATTCAATGAAGATTAAGAAAATAATCTGCAATTACAAAGCAATAAAAGAAGAACGGCAAGTTTCAACGCGACTTGCCGTTCTTCTTTTATGTTAATAAATAATTCGTTCTTGCAGGAATTACTGTTGTTTTTTATTTACTCAGCAGATCTTTGAATTTCAAGTGCCTTGTGCATTTCGGCAAGATTCTTCTTTGAAAGCTTATAGCCGAAAGCAAGAAGAACAAACATTAAACTGAGGATGATTGCGGGAATTAAAGTTGAAATGTCATAAAGCTTTGCAATAACTTCCTGACTTTGCCCTATGTCGGTTGCCGTAACATCATAGCCAATGAAGCCCAGAAGAGCGGACGAGCCTGCGCCGGCAACTGTCTGCCCGAGTTTTCTAGTGAATGAGAAGAATGCATAGCTTGTGCCTTCTTCCCTCCTTTTTGAAAGAAGCTCATGATAGTCAATAACATCGGTGACAAGCGCCCATACTTCAAGAACAAGAAATGTCTGACCGGCTCCACTGAAGAATACAAGTACAAGAAATACATACGGATTTGAAACAAACGGCGTAAATTTCAGAACATACATCAGTATGTTGATAACAGCCGCAAAACCGAGTCCGACAGCACAGATTTCTTTTTTTCCGAATTTTCTGACAAGCTTTGACATAAACGGAATAAACATTGCCATCGGCAGATATGTGCAAACGGTGATAAGCGAATAGAGTCCCGGCTTTCCGTAATAATTTTTCAATAGATAATTATATGTTGTCTGTGTATACATTTGGAAGCAAATAAGAAGCATGGAAACAAGACATAAAACAATGAACGGTTTGTTTTTCAAAAGCATTTTTATTGTTGAAAGCACATTGAAATCTTCTTTTTTTTGTTCCTGCGGCAGGCTTACTCTTTCTTTTGTCATTTTGAAATGAGCAAAATAAATTCCGATTGAAGCCACTGCAAGAATCGCCACACAAATCGTAAGCTTATTTGCATCAAGCACCTTTTCACCGGTTGACTCAATTGTCGTATATACAAAAAGCGGAAGCAGAATCTGAGCAGGAAGTCCGCCGAAACCGGCGCCGATTGAACGCCACATGGAAAGTGAAGAACGCTCAATTTCATCGTCGGTAATAACGGAAGCGAGAGAGCCGTACGGGATATTTACGCCGGTGTAAAGCATACCGTAAAGAATATATGTCACATAAGCAAATATCAGATACTGCGTCTGAGAAAGTCCGGGAATTTTTGTGAACATAAGGATGGCTGCAAACGCCATCGGTATGGACGCTCCTAAAATATACGGACGGAATCTGCCGTGGCGGCTAGGCTTTCTTGAATCAATAAAAGCGCCCCACATCGGGTCATTAATTGCGTCCCATATCCTTGCCACGAGCATAAGAACTGTTATCTGAGCAAGAGGAATATGCAGAACGTCAGTATAAAACATTTGAAGATAAGCGGAAATAAGAGAAAAGGTTAAAAGACCGCCCGCGTCGCCTAAGGCATAGCCCAATTTGTCTTTGAAACCTATTCCGTGTGTTGATAAATTTTTCTCCATATACTTTTTCTCCTTTTACATGTTTTTTTCAAAAAAGAACCTTTTTGCACATATTGCCGCTGCGCCTATATAGCTGTTCTTTTTGTTTAAATCGGATTCTTTTATCATATTGCTTTGAAGATTCGGATTATATCTTATACACTGTTTTTTTAGTTTTTCTTTTATTCTGCTGCAAAAAAACAGCGATCCGAACAATACAATTTTTTGTGCATTCAAAATGGTTGCCGTGTTTGCAAGAGCAAGAGCAACGGTGTTGATTTTGCAGTCCATGATCTGCGTGATTTCTTTGTCATCGCTTTGCGCAATT
This sequence comes from Acutalibacteraceae bacterium, assembly GCA_051893965.1. Classification (GTDB taxonomy): domain Bacteria; phylum Bacillota; class Clostridia; order Oscillospirales; family Acutalibacteraceae; genus UBA6857. The sequence continues at coordinate 6,298 of JBJFHW010000245.1, read as the reverse complement.
TCTTCAAACGTGAGGTCTTTACCGATGCTTTTGATGATCGCTTTTCTTGAAGCAACCGTTTCAAGGCAACCGTGTCTTCCGCAGCGACATTTTTCCCCTCCGGGGTTAACGATGTAGTGACCGATTTCGGTAACGCCGTTGTCATTTCCGGAAAGAACGTTTCCTCCGGCGGAAAACGCCGAACCGATACCGGGACCCCATTTGAAATACAGCACCGAATCTCTTTCGGATGCATTGCCGTAAATCAGTTCAGCCAAGGCAAAGGCTTTTACATTGTTTTCAACGACACATTTTAAACAAAAATTCTTTTCAAAAATTTCTTTCAGGTTTTCACCTTTCCAAACACCGAAACGCGAATCATCAGCGTCGCCTATTACGCAAACGCCCATGGCGATTATTTTTTCCTTCAGCTGCTGCGCAACAGATGAAAGAAAAGTTTTTCCGTTCTCAATTACTTTGTGAATATCCTGCGTGAAATCAAGAACCTCGGATTTGTAAAGCTTGCCTGACAGGTCGCAGATGCTGTAAGTTACGGCACTTCTTTCGGCATTAATTCCGAAAATAAGCTTATCGGAAAGCCGAAGTGAAAGCAATATTTCTTTTCTTCCGCTTCTTCCAGCATTTTCAATTTCACCTTGCTGAACAATAAACCCTTCGTCAATAAGCTCAGTGCATATTTTTGTCACAGCCGCCGGAGTCAGAGAAAGCTTTTTTGCAAGCTCTTTACGGCTCATTTTTCCGCTTGCGTTCAGTTCATAAAGAATCAGACTTCTGTTTTTGCTCTTTAAAGACTGCAAGTTTAATCCGCTTTGAACCATAGCCCACCTCCTTATTTTAAAATCAAAGAAATACCGCTTATCATCATCAGAATATAAGATACAATCAAAAATGTGTTCCTGCTTATTTTTTTACAAATGATATTTCCTAAAAAAATCGCAAAAAAGAGAACGGCAACACAGAGAAGAAGCATGACGATTGTTCCTTTGTTAAAGCTTCCCGATCGTATATCGGAAATAAGAATCACCGAATTTAACACAATCCACACCGCAGACAAAGTGGAGCGAAATTCGTTTGTGTCTTTTAATTTTGCAGATGCGTAAGCAACAAGCAAAGGTCCTCCGCATACGAATATACCGTGAATAAGACCGGAAAAAATGAGCAAAAGCAAAGAAACAGCTTCCGGCAGCTTCTTGTGTTCTCTTTTTGAAAAAAACATCGCTGCGTTTATTACGGCAATTGTAATAACGATAATCCCTAATGCAATATAAAGTATTTTTGCGTATTTTTCAAAATATCCCGAAATATAAATTCCACTGACGATCCCCAAAAGCATAACAAAAGTGATTTTCAAAAATTCTTTTTTGTTGATGCTTTTGTAATTTGTTGCAACAACACCGTCAGAAGCGGCTATTCCCAAAATGTTCAGTATCGGCTTTGCGGTTTTATAACCGACAAGCATGATAGATGCAGGCATTGCCAGTACCGTGCCTGCAAAGCCGGTTACACACTGAATGATATTTGATAAAAATACAACCGTAAGAAAAAGAATATTTTTAATCATCGAAATCTTCCGCTGTGATTGAAAGCATATCAGCGAGAGCTTTAATTTCTTCTTTTATATCGCCCATGGCAACAACAAAATGCGGCTCCCAGCCCTCTTTAACGGCTTTGTTGACGATATGACGGCAATTGTTTGCGGTTCTGACAACAATGTCGGTTCCGTTGAACTGTTTCTGTTTATCAAGCGCTTCTCCGCCTGCAAGAAAAATTCGGAATTTGCCCGAAGAATCTTTTCCGATTCTGAAAATTGTGACTTGTTTTTCCGCTTTACAGCCGAAATCAAGCGTCGGACCGATTTTCCGGTTACAGTGCACACCGCAAACTGCTCCGGTGTCTTCTCTTGCAAGTGAACAGGGTGCCATGCCGCAATGCCAGAAAGTGATTGTGTTTTCCGCTTCGTCAAGCGAAACAGGATCTCCGAAAAACGCAGCTTTTTCTGTCAGTTTCATCGCCGTGAACATGGACAGAGCGCCGTAGGTATCCGCCTCGCAGGCGGCGGCAATTCCGAGGTCATTGAGAAGCGATAAAACAGCGCACACAGGGGTGCCGAAAGAAGTGAAGAAATCCGGCCAGCATCGGCTTGAAAGTGCGCCGATGTTGTTTTCTTTTATGTACTCGTCATAAGCTTTGAAAAGTCGTGCAAAATCAAACACATTCTTTTTGGGTATCTGTTCAAGAGAAAAGATACTTTCTTTTGCTTTTTCGATATAGGGTAAAACTTCATCATCAGAAAAGCTTTTCGCTTTATCAATCAGTTCTCTTGCTTCAATGGAAATCAGATTTGAGCCGAAAGCCGTTATAATTTCGCTGTCGAGCGCTCTGCCGAATCCGAAACCCGCAGGCGTGTGACCAATCTGAAGCAGGTTAAGATTTTTGAGCGCTTCTCTGACCTTTGCCGCTTTGACCGTTGCTGCAATTTTTTTTCTGACTTCATTTTCTTCGGGTGAACCAAAAACATAAGAGAAGGCTCTGCCGAAGCTTTTGAGCACATTTGCAGCTGAAAACGCGCCGGTAAGAGAGTTGAGACGTAGCCTGCCGCCGTCAATGACCGGCTCGCGCAGCGTCCAAAGCAAAACAGGACAATCAAACCGGCGAAGCACCTGTGCGATATAATCGCCGTTTGCAAAAGTGACATTCTGAACAATGACAAGTATCGGCTTTTTGTCTTTGATAAAAGCGTTGAGCTTATCAATGCTCAGAAGCATTTCATCGGGGACAAGAATATCCTTATCCGTCTCTTTTAAAAGCTTAACGGACTTTTCAAATTCAGCCTGTGCACTTTCAAGATGAAAGGTCGGCACACCCACAGGCAGATAAATTATTTCTTGATTCATCAGTATTTCAGCTCCTTGTTTTCACCGATAAGTCCCGGAAATGCGCCTTGCTTCATCAGCGGCTCTCTTTCCGGGTGACATAAAATCCATTTGTTTTTCATCAGAAGAAGCCGGTTTTCTCCCTGCAGATTTGTTTCTTTTGATTCTAAAGGTGTGTTTGTGCCTTTCGGCAAAATCACAATATCTTTGTAGCCTTCATCACAAGTTTTGCACGGGGAAAGATGCAAAGTAGTCTGATAGATTTCTATTGCCTCGTTTTTCGGCACAAAAAACACTCTTTCGTTTCCGACCGCAAAACAGTTGTTTTCAATCTGCCAGATATGCCCCAGAACCAGCATAAAATCCGTGACGGCAATATTGATTTCTGCCCCTTTATGGTATTCAAAGCCGTTATAGGTTGAGTTTTTGCCGTTACAATATCCGATTTGTATCGGCATTTCACCGTAAAAGCGGTTTTGAATTTGCAAAAAACAGTTTTCCATTTCAAATTCGGAAAAAGACGGTGTATAGAAATTTCCGCTTTCGGGAATTTCTGTTTTTTCCTGTGCAATTTTAATAAGCGAAGAAAAATCAAAACTTTCAATCACTTTGCCGTACGGCTTGAATTCATTGTCAAAAACGCTATATATCTTGGTGTCATTTACTTTGTTTAACCGCTCAAGCATCAAAATCGCCTCTGACAACCTTATAAGTGGCTCTGAAATCCTCTTTGCCGATTCCGTTTGCCATTGCTTTGTCATAAACAGCCTTTACATTTTCCATGCCCGGCATCGGAAAATCGGCTTGCTTGCTTAATCTTTCGCAGATACAAATGTCTTTGTGCATGTTTTCAAGCGAAAACGCCGTTGCCCAGTTTTCGTTTTTCAGATTTTCATGCTGTCCGTCAAGATAAAAGCACTGGCCGCCGCCTGCACAAACGGCAGCTGTGTAATCGTCAATGTCAATGCCCATTTTGACGGCAAGATTCATGGTTTCGTTGACGCCGTTCTGTATCTGTCCGACAAGGGTGTTGTGACAGATTTTCATAACAATCCCCTTGCCGTTTGTGCCCATGCGGATAATGTTTGATCCCATATAGCGAAGAATCGGTTCAATAACGGGAAACAGTTCTTCATCACAGCCGACAAGAATCCCGAGCGTACCGGCGATAGCGGCCGGCTTGGATTTGACAACGGGAGCATCTGCAAACTGTGCACCTTTTGCTTTTACCTGACTTGCAATTTCAACCGAAACCGATGGGTCAATTGTGCTCATGTCAATGCAGATTTTGCCTTTTTCGATATATGGCATCAGTTCTGCATAAACTGCTTTGACATGCTCAGATTTCGGAACCATTGAAAGGACAAGATCGCAATTCTGAATTAACTGCACGGAGCTTTCACAGGGAATTGCTCCCAAAGAGGCAAGTTTTTTAACCTTTTGCCCGTCAATATCAAAGCAATAAACCTTATCGTTATGTTTTTTTATGATGTTTTCACACATGGACTCGCCCATAATTCCGAGTCCGATAAAGCCAATTTTCATGTAATCACCTTATTCCGTAATGGTTTTATCCCATGCACTTTGAAATTTATCAAGACCGTAATCGGTAAACGGGTGATAAAAGCTGTCTTTGAACACCTGTAAACCGGCAGTTACAATATCTGCTCCCGCAACGGCGCAGTCAACAATCTGCTTGCCGTTTCTGACGGCGGCGCAAATAATCTGCGTTTCGCCGAGATAGCCGTAGTTTTCATAAATTTCAACAATATCTTTGATATACTGCTTGCAGTCCTCGCCGCTGTTTTCTTTCCAACCGATAAACGGAGAGACGAAAAGCGAACCGTTTTTTGCGGCAATCAGAGCCTGAGACGGTGAAAAAACAAGCGTAAGATTGGTTCTGACACCCTCTTTTTCAAGTCGTCTTGCAGCTGTGATACCCGCTTCGGTGCAAGGAATTTTGATGACGAAATTGCTGCAAAGAGAAGCGATTTTTTTGCCCATTTCAATCATTTCATCGGCATTGTTAAGATGCGGATTGATTTCAACGGAAATCGGGAAATTTTCCCAACCTTCAATGCCTTTTTCCTTAACAAAATCTGCAAGCTCACCGATAACGGTAAAAAAAGGCTTGCCCGAATTCATAATGTGATTGGGATTGGTTGTGATGCCGTCAATTCCGAAAGTGTCATATGCTTCACGGATTTCGTCAATTTTTGCACTATCAAGAAAATATTTCATGAAAAAGCCTCCTTAATATAAGTTGAGTAATATATTGAGCACATCCTGCGATGCGTTTTTTCTGACAAAAACGGGGATTTCTCCGAGCGGCGCGGAGATATTATATTTTCCGCCTTTATATTCTTTTTTGCTTTCAATGTGGATCCATTCATCATCGGGCAGATAAACCGCTCTTGAATAGGCATCCTTTTTCAGTACGGGCGCAACAAGCACATCTCTGCCCAAAAGATATTCATAACCTTCGTCATAAGCATCGGGCTCATCATAATAGAAAAACAGCGGTCTTACCACACCGACGCCGCAGTCTGCGTTATATTTTACTGCCCTTTTCAGATAAGGCATAAGTGCTTTATGTATCCTGCTCATTTTTGCTCCGTGCAAAAGTACCCGTTCGCTTGCATCAAACTGAGCGTTCAGATCGGGATTCAAACCCTCGTGACCTCGCATCAGAACAGAAAATGCGTTCATTTCGCACCAGCGCATATATAATTCTTCGCTTCTTTTCAGTTTCATAAAGGTTGTATATCCGCCGATGTCCGAGTGAGACAGTCCAAAGCCGCTGCAAGTAAGCGAAAGCATGGCCGGGATTACCGACGGCAGACCGAAATCAACGGAATAGTCAACATGGTTGTCACCGTTCCACATCATGGTTGAATATTTCGGTGTTCCCGTGAAGCCTGCTCTTGTGAAAAACATGATTTTTCCGAGATTGCCTGTTTCTTCAATAACCTCCCTGTTGAGTTTCGCCCACAAGGCAGGCCAGGTATTGTGAACAAGCTTTGCGTCTTCGCCGCTATATAAAACACAATCAGTCGGCAGGTACTCACCGAAATCCGCCATCCAGCCGGAAAATCCGAATTCAACCATGTTTTTCTTAATAATTTCTTTCAGCCATTCATAAGCTTCCGGATTTGTCAGGTCAACCATGGCAGCAGGAAATGTCGTAATTTTAACATAATAATCTTTTCCGTCTTTGTCCTTAACACAATAGCCCTTTTGACTTGCATATTCATAAAGCGGTTTTTCAACGGCAAGAAAAGGATTACAGTAGCCGAGAACTTTGATTCCTTTTTCATTGAGTTCTTTGATTTTTTCGTCAAGTCCGGGATACAGTTCTTTATCCCATTCCCAGTTCCAGAAAAGCTGTTTTCCGACGGCTGTAACCCGTCTGCCCTCCCAGTCCT
>JBJFHW010000244.1:0-2191 GCA_051893965.1 Acutalibacteraceae bacterium | reverse complement strand
AGCTTGTGGGGTCAAGGGGCGAAGCCCATTGGCGGCGGGCACCGCCCGCATGCTCACGCGTGATAGCAAGTAATAATCTTCACAATTCCACCGCGAAATAAGCAAATACTATAATGGAAAACGGCGAAATCCCAATGCTTTCAAAGAGCGCAGGAAGGTAGGATAAACAGTCCGGTGGACTGTTTATCCGTAGGAAACCCTCGCCGGGGGTTTCCTGATTGACGGCAAGAGCCGTCAATCGGACAATGTCCGGCAAGCACCGCCCGCATGCTCACGGCAAGCACCGCCCGCATGCTCACGCGGGGCGGAAAGTGATAAACTTTACAATTTCGCCGCGGCGGAAACTGTGTGCAAAAGGAGTAAAGTTTTTTGCCGAGCTTTTTTTCAAAAAAGCTCGTGGGTGTGGGCAACGCCCACGGGGCTTACACGGGATAAATTGTGCTAATCGATATAACTACGCCGCGAGGGAAAGCTACTGCAAATCCCGAGCCACCCGAGATGGCAGCGCTGCAACTATGAATTCAAAAAACACAGCTGCAAAAAACTTGCAGCTGTGTTTTTCTTTATGCGCCGATTACACATTCGGCACAGTCTTTGTCTTTCAGTTCAAACAGATTTGCAATTTCTTCAAGATCCTTTGCGGTGGTTTCAAGCATTCCTTTGCGCTTTTGGCAAAGCTGTTCATAGGTGATGCCGTCAAGACAGCGCACGATTGCCGTATGTCCCATGTCGTACGGCGAAAGAACAGGCTCAGAAGCCGAAATTGCACCGATGATATATTTTGTTATGTCGCTGTTTTCTTTTGAAAAGGTAAGAAGCGCTTCGCCCGAATTGTCATAGGTTGCAAGCGATGAAGCCGGCTTCGGGTCGCGGTAGGAATAGAAAACAATGTTTCCGTCTGCATTCGCTCGGACTCCGGCACCGTAGGCTCCGCCTTTGACCCGGATTTCATTCCAGAGATAATCAAGCGAAAGAATTTTGCAGGCAACTTCAATTTTTCCTTTCATTTGCGGCGAAAGACCGGGCACGTTATATCCCTTTGAAGCATAGGAAACGTTTGAAGTGACGGGGATTTTCTGCTTTTTGTTCTGCGAAACGGCATATTTGATTTTGCCGATTTTTTCACCGGTTTGTTCAAAACTGCCGATTAATTCTTGCGTAAAAGCTTCGTCGTCTTTTCCGATAACGGCAAGGGTGAGCCTGTCTTTGATGAAAATTTTGCGGCAAAGTGCTTCCATTTTTTCGCAAAGCTGTTTCGGATTGTCCATGCACTTGCAAAGATATTCATATCTTGTTCTGCCGTAGAAAATTTCGTTTACGGCTCCTTTTTCGCCGAGACAAGATTGAACCTGCCTCATTGCGTGAAGATGACCGTTTGATTTAACCGAATTTTCATAGGAAAGCTTCAGCTGCGCGAGAATGTCGGAAACATTTTTTTCGTCAAAGACCGTGTGCTTCAAAATTTCCGGAACAAGGGAAATGATTTTGTCTTTTTTGCTTTCCAGAGCGCCTGCACTTGCCACAAAATATGGGGTACACAGTGCATTTGCTTCGCTTTTTCCGGCAACATGCGTCTGACAGAAGAACGAGCCGAGTTCTGTCATCAGAGTAACGGTAAGTTCGCCCGAAGAAAAGCTTTTGGTTGCATTTTTTGAAAGCATGCTGCGCATTAAAGCCGCTGTGCAAAGCTCCTCTTCGGAAAGTCCGTCAAGTGAAAAATATAAATCCGTATAAACGATGCCGCTTGTTCCCGTGTCGCTGACAAGCACTTTGACGCCGTTTCGCTCATGCTTTTCAAGCGGAAGCTTTTCGCATTTTTCGCTGATGTCGGAAAGCTCAAGATGCTTGATCAGCTGAGATTGCTCGGGTGAATCGGGCGTGGTCTGGAAAAGAGCAAGCTTTTCGTTTTCTTCTTTTAATGTTTTCAGATCCCCGGCAGAAAAACCTTTCTGTATTTCTGAAAGCTTCTGCTTTTTTTCGGCTTCGTTTTTCGCCGCAAGGTCTTTGTCGGGAATCATATAAACGGTTGCAACATGGTTGTTGTCAAGGAATGTTTCTTTTAAAAGATTTTCAAAATAGCCGCTTTCGATTTTGGTTCTGAGACTGTCAAAAATATCGTCATAAACCAAAGCGTCATACGGATCGCCGCCGTAAAGCCAGGTTTCCTGCACTTTCATGGCATAAATCAACC
>JBJFHW010000243.1:0-10321 GCA_051893965.1 Acutalibacteraceae bacterium | reverse complement strand
GGAAGAGTGGGCTTAACATTTGAGAAGGAAAGCTCCTTTTCCCATGTGCGCTTTCCGTCCAGAATGTCGCCGTAACGCTGCACGAGAATATGTCCCGCACCCAGCATATTTGCCAGCTCGCCTACCTTTCTGGCATACTGGATAGGCTGATTGAACGGTACGCTGAAATTGTGTGAGCAAAGAATGGAAAGATTGGTGTTGTTGGATTTGATTTCTTTATAGGAATGGCCGTTAACAACGGCAAGGTCATTATCATAATTTTCCTGACTGACAAAGCCGCCGGGGTTCTGACAGAAAGTGCGCACCTTGTTTTTGAACGGTTTCGGATAACCGATCAGCTTGGATTCATAAAGCACTTCGTTAACCTTTTCCATAATTTCGTTTCTGACTTCAACTCGCACGCCGATGTCAACCGTGCCCGGCTGGTGCGCAATTCCGTATTCGGCGCAGATGTTTTCAAGCCATTCGGCGCCTCTTCTGCCGGTTGCAACCACCGTGTGTTCGGCATAAACTTCGGTTTCGGCGCCTGTTTTTGCGTCGCAGAGAATAACGCCCTTACATTCGGCGTCTTTCAGAATCAGATCCTTACATTCCTGACCGAACATGATTTCAACACCGTTGTTAAGCAGATACTGTTCAATGGCAAAATATATTCCCTGTGCCTTTTCCGTTCCCATGTGGCGAATCGGGCAGTCAACGAGCTTCAGTCCTGCCTGAATGGCTCTGATGCGGATTTTCTTGATTTCATCGCTGTTATTGATGCCTTCCACATGTTCATCGGCACCAAACTCAAGATAAATTTTATCGGTATAATCAATCGTTTCCTGAGCAAGCTGTTCACCGATCAGTGTCGGCAGATCGCCGCCGACTTCATAGCAAAGCGAAAGCTTACCGTCGGAGAATGCACCTGCACCGGAAAAGCCGGTTGTGATGTGGCAATAAGGCTTGCAGGAAACACACTTTTTGGTTTTATCTTTCGGGCAATGGCGTTTTTCAACCGACTGTCCTTTTTCAACCAGAAGAATGCTCTTTTTTGAACCTTTCTTAATCATTTCAAGCGCAGTAAAAATTCCGGCAGGTCCTGCCCCGATAATTACAACGTCCCTCTTCATATTTCTTGCCTCCAAAAATAATTATGCTAAAGGAGCATAAAAATAGCATGACTGCAAAGATTTTTCAACAAGCCATGCTTTGTTATTATATTGTTTTTTGAGCGCTTTGTCAATGGTTTTTCTTTAATTCTTTGTTAATTCAACCTAAAACGGCGAAGCATAATCGGTAATTGCCGCGCAAAGGCAATAAACATCTTTTGCGCCCGCATCAAAAAGCACATCAAGACAGCGTCTGAGCGTTGTTCCCGTTGTTTTAATATCATCGCATAAAAGAATGGTTTTACCGGAAACATCGTTTTCATTCGGCACCTTGAAGCAATCTTCAAGATTTTTCATTCTTTCCTCACGGTTAAGGATGTGCTGTGCAATGCTTTCACTTTTCTTTAAAAGAACACTTTTGCAAGGAAGAAAAAGATTTTCCGCAACGCCCTGCGCCAGAAGCTGACTCTGATTAAAGCCGCGTTTTTGCCTTTCGGTTTTTGTCATCGGCACAAAGGTCACAAAATCAATTTTCGCACCGCTGAAAGCCTCGGCGAAACGATAACTCATCTTCTGAGCAAAAAATACGCTTTCGTTTTTATTCGGCAGAAACTTCAGTTCAAGAAGCCGTATTTTCGCAAGACCCGAATAATAAAACGGCGCCGTTATGTGCTCAAAAACGATTTCGCCGCTTTCTTTGCAAACACAGTTTTCTTTGTCCGCGCCACAGTGTGGGCAAAAATCCGTCGAAACCGCTACATAACTATTGCCTGCACATGAGCAGTAGTCACGCTCAATCGGAACAATTTTTCCGCAAAGCACACAGCGTTTCGGAAAAAACAGCCTTTTGATTTTCTCTTTGTTGATTGTATTTTTCATTTCAGCCGTCCTGCAAAAGAAAATATTTCAGTGCAGAATATCTTCTTGTTTTTTTGTCGTTATCCACCATGGCGCGAATCTGAGCGGCAGAACCGACAAGAATAATTTTGTTTTTTGCTCTCGTCACGGCGGTATAAAGCAGATTCCGGTAACTGAGCTGAGGAACGACGCCGCAAACCGGCATAATGACCGCTTCAAATTCACAGCCCTGACTTTTGTGCACGGTGATGGCATAAGCATGCTCAAGCTCTTTCACATTTTCAAAAGCATAAATGGCAATTTTATCGTCAAAAGCAATTTTCATGGATTTGTTGTTGTGATTGACCGTTAAAATGGTTCCGATGTCACCGTTATAAATTCCGCTTGAGGTTTCCCTACCTCTTACCCAGACAATATCGTAATTATTTTTAATCTGCATAACCTTGTCGCCCTGACGGAAGACCCTTGCCCCGGAAACATATTCCTCTTTATCGGGTGACGGCGGATTCAAAAGCTTTTGCAGGCTTCTGTTCAGGCTGACCGTGCCGAGATCACCTTTTCTTGACGGGCAGATAATCTGAATATCATTGACCGGATCATAGCCGTAGGCTTTCGGCAGGCGGTTTATGTATAAATCAACAACCGTTGAAGCAGCGGCAATAATATTTTCGCGCTGCATGAAGAAAAAGTCATTATCCGTTTTGGAAAGGTCGGGATATTCGCCGCCGACGATTTTGTGCGCATTGGTAACAATCAGGCTTTCGAGTGCCTGTCTGAACACCTGTGTAAGCGACACAACCGGCAGTAAGCCCGATTCAATAATATCATGAAGCACATTGCCCGCTCCCACAGGAGGAAGCTGGTCACTGTCTCCGACCATAATCAGGCGGTAGCCGAGCGGCAGCGCGTCCAGAAGTCCCCAGAAAAGCTGAACATCAACCATGGAAAGCTCATCAACAATCACGGCATCGGCTTCAAGCGGATTTTGCATATTTCTTGAAAAGGTCTGTCTGTCGTTATCCGACCACACAACCTCAAGCAGGCGGTGAAGCGTTTTGGCTTCTCTGCCCGTCACCTCGCTCATTCGTTTTGCCGCCCTGCCCGTCGGTGCGGCAAGAAGCACACGAAGCTTTCTTTTTTCATAAAGTTCAAGAATTCCGTTGAGCGTTGTTGTTTTACCGGTTCCCGGACCGCCCGTGAGAACAAGCAATCCTTTTTTGACAGCTGTCATAATGGCAAGACGCTGTTTTTCTTCAAAACGGATGTTCTTTTTTTCTTCAATTTCGTCAATATCTTCTTCAACCGGTCTGCCCTGCGGCGGCGGGAACTGAAGCATGATTTTAATTCTGTCGGATATGTTCTTTTCGGCAAGATAAATGTTCGGCAAAAACAAAAAGCTTCTCCCGTCAAGCTCTTTTTCAACAATTTCCTTGTCCTCAATAAGATTATCAATATCTTTTTCAACCTCGTCACTGCCGCACGAAAGCAGCTGACAGGCAGGTTCGATGATCTTATCTCTCGGAAGACAGGTGTGTCCGTTGGAAAGGTTATGTCTGATGATATGCACAATGCCGGCGCGCTCACGGAAAACCGGGTTGAGTGTTCCCGAAATCTTTTCGGCGATTTCATCCGCTCTGGAAAAGCTGATGCCGATGTTTTCACGGCAAAGGATATACGGATTTTCGCTTATTTTTTGCGTTGCGTTCATTCCGAAGGCTTTATAGGCGGCAAGGCACTCCGTCGGCGTCATACCGTATTTTTCAAGAAAGATCATCACCTCACGAACGGCGAATTGCTTTTTGAATTCGTCGCTGATCGCCTGCGCTTTATCCTGCGAAATACCTTTTATCAAAGCAAGCTGCTGAGGATCATTTTCAAGCACGTCAAAGGTTTCGTCACCGAAGCGTTCAACAATTCTTGAAGCCGTTACGGGACCGATTCCCTTAACGGTCCCTGCGGAAAGATAGCGAAGCATATCGGCGGCGGTTTTGGGCATTTTTCTTTCAAAGACAGAAACTTTAAACTGCGTTCCGAAAGACGGATGAACCGTCCATTCGCCGCTCATGCTCAGCTCTTCGCCGACACAGACACTGGCAAGCGAGCCGACGGCGGTAATGAGCTTTCCGTCGCAGCTGATGTCGATAACGCTGTAACCGTTTTCGACGTTGCGAAAAACAATATCTTCAACAAAGCCCTTGATAACCTGCCCGTTTTCTTCCATGCTGAACTTCCTTTCCGTTTCATTTCATATAATTATACATCAGATTAATTTTACTTTCAACCGAAACGCCCGATTATATCCGAAATTTCTTCGGCTTTGCAGAAAATCACATTCCGCTCGTCGCCGAGTATGTGTCTGCATGAATTTTTAACGGCTTCTTCAACACCGTAGTCAACAACGATAACCTCTCTTTTTTGAAAAAAGCTCAGCAAATTTGATTCAACAAAAGCGGCATAAACCTGTTCGGGTAAGGTTTCATCGTTCGCCCTGCCCGCCACAACGGCGAAAAAATGCCTTGAACATTTTCTTGTAAGAAGCTTTTCAAAAATGATGCAGACAACCGAAAAAAGACCGAACAGCATAAGTACAAGCATAAGCGCATCAAAAATTGTTTCAAGCATAATTTCACTCCCTCGTTTTATCATATGCGAGGGAGTGAGGATTGTTTTTACGCTATCATTTTTTCAAAATTAAAGATATGGCTTGATAATTTCATAAAGCTTTTCGCTGTGAACCACATAGCTTGAATGATTTTCGCCTTTTAAAATTTCAAGCTTTGCATTCGGTATGTTCCCGGCAATAAATCGTGTGTCGCTTTCTTTGATCAAGTCGTTTTCTCCGGCAAGAATCACTGTCGGAATGTTGATTGCCGAAAGCTGCTTTGCGGTAATATCCGGCTCATCAAGCATCATTTTTGTTTTGATGTTTCTTGTGAAAAAGTATGCAATTTTGCTTGCGTAATATGACCAGTCCTTCACACCGCGCGGATTTGAATTGGCGCCGCTTGCAATCAGTTTTGAAACGGTTTCGGGATAGTCGATTGCCATAATAAGCCCGATGATTCCGCCGTCGCTGAAGCCGTAAACGATTGTTTTTTCGCCGATTACGGTTTCGGTAAACTCCGCCATATCCTTTGCCATGTCGTAATAACTGAGCGTTTCGGTCTGTTCACTTGCGCCGTGGCAGCGCGAATCAACGGCATAAACGGTATAATCTTCTGAAAGCTTTTGGATCAGCTTGTCAAAAATCGTGTGATCTTCGCCGTTGCCGTGAATAAGCAGAAACGGTTTTCCCTGACCTGTTTTGGTATAGGCAAGGTCAATGCCGTTGACATGAGCCGTTTGCAAGTTTTCGTCTCCTTGCGTTTCGGCTTTCTGTTCTTTTTTGCAGGAAGCAAGACTGAAAAGAAGCGCACCCGAAAGCAAAACCGAAGTGAGGATCTTTATTTGTTTTGAAAATTTCATAATTTTTCTCCCCGTGTCAAAAATAAGAATTCAACTATTATAAAGTATAATAACACGAATTTTAATCGGTTTCAAGGGCAAAAAGAAACGGCTGTTTTGTTTAAATCAAACAAAGTTTCTATCACTATTCAACAATTTTTTTACATTTTTTTGTTGAAAATATTCAAAAAAGCTGTTGACAAAAAAAATTCTCGGTGCTATGATAAAAGCAATGAAGGCAAAGGCGCCTTGCAGATGAAACTCTGCGGGTGCCTTTGCCTTTATCTTTTCCGGAAAAATATCCGACGGTTATTGATTCGAACAGTAACCGCCAAAACATTTTTTCATCAGATTAGGAGTTGAAAATTATGAGCAACGTTATGGAACTTTTCTCAGACGTTAACACAATGTGGACGCTCATCGGCGCAGCCCTTGTTTTCTTCATGCAGGCAGGTTTTGCAATGGTTGAAACAGGCTTTACCCGTTCCAAAAATGCAGGCAACATCATCATGAAGAACCTTATGGACTTCAGTATCGGCACACCGCTTTACTGGTTCACGGGCTTCGGCATTATGTTCGGAACACATTCGGCCATTTTCGGCGGAATTGACTTTTTCACCCAAGGTGATTATTCGGCAATTCTTCCCGAAGGTGTAAGCTTTTTCAGTTATTTCATTTTCCAGACCGTTTTCTGTGCAACGGCGGCAACCATCGTTTCCGGTGCAATGGCAGAAAGAACAAAATTCTCGGCATACTGCATATACAGCGCACTGATCAGTTTGATTATTTATCCGGTTTCCGGACACTGGATCTGGGGCGGCGGCTGGCTTTCACAGCTCGGCTTCCATGATTTTGCAGGTTCAACGGCTGTTCATATGCTCGGCGGTGTCTGCGCCCTTATCGGTGCTGCAATGCTCGGACCGCGTATCGGTAAATACAACAAAGACGGTTCACCCAATGCCATTCCCGGCCACAGCATCACCCTCGGCGCTCTTGGCGTTTTCATTCTCTGGTTCTGCTGGTTCGGCTTCAACGGCGGCAGTACCGTTTCCATGACAGGCGGCGCAGCGCAGCTTGCAGGCAAGGTATTTTTCACCACCAACCTTGCAGCGGCGGTTGCCACTGTCACAACCATGATCGTCACCTGGATCAGATATAAAAAGCCCGATGTTTCCATGACGCTCAACGGCTCACTTGCCGGTCTTGTTGCCATCACAGCCGGCTGCGATGTTGTCAACCCCTGGGCAGCCGCAGTCATCGGAATCTGCGCAGGCCTTGCCGTTGTTTTCGGCGTTGAATTCGTTGATAAAGTGCTTAAGATTGACGACCCCGTCGGTGCTGTCGGTGTTCACTGCATAAACGGCGCTCTTGGCACACTTCTGACTGGTCTTCTCATTTCAAACGAAGACCTTGCCGCAATGGAAATGAGCAGAGCGCACTTCTTTGGTATTCAGTGCCTCGGCGTTGCGGCAACCTTTGCATGGGGCGCAGGTTCAATTGCAATCGTATTCTTCATCATTAAGAAAACAATCGGTCTTCGCGTCAGCGCAGAAGAAGAAATCAGCGGTCTTGACCTTCCCGAGCACGGTCTTGTCAGCGCTTATGCAGACTTTATGCCCACGGTTGATTCGTCCATTCATGTTGATTCTCCCGAAGTTACCGGCACGGTTCCCGTTGAGGTTGCAATTCCCGTTGAAGCTTCCGAAAGCACGATTATCGATCCCGATACGGCAAAGCTTTCAAAGGTTGAAATCATCATGAAAGAAGAACGTTTCACAGCGCTTAAAAATGCAATGCTTTCGCTCGGTATCACCGGCATGACGGTTACTCACGTTCTCGGCTTCGGCACGCAGGGCGGCACAGCAAAATATTACAGAGGTGTTAAGCAGGACGTTAACCTTCTTCCGAAAGTTCAGGTTGAAATTGTTGTAAGCAAGGTTCCTGTAAGAACCGTTATTGAAACAGCGAAGAAAGTTCTTTATACCGGCAACATCGGCGACGGAAAGATTTTTGTTTATGACGTTGAAAATGTTGTCAAAGTAAGAACAGGCGAAGAAGGCTATGACGCTCTTCAGGACGTTGAATAAAGAGACGTTTCTATTAAAGGACGTTTAAAAGAAAAGATTTTCATATAAAAACAAAAGACGAAGCATTTTCTTTATGTGCTTCGTCTTTTGTTTGACCCGATAATTATAAGGGGGTTAATCAGATAATCGGTTTATCTTCATCAGCATTTTGCGTCCTTTATTCGTACTGTCTGAGCGAAAAAAGGAGTTAAGCTTTTGCCGGACTTTTTTCAAAAAGCTTGTGGGTGCGGGCAACGCCCGGCAGACAATACCCGCAGCATACGACCTGCATTTTTGCTATGGCAACAAAACTCACTCCTCGCACGGAGCAATTTTGTTAAGAAAATCAATCACCGCCGGCGCAATAAACCTTGCGTGACCGGCATTGTTCGGGTGCGTTCCGTCCGAGCCGTCCTCATTGAGGAAATATGCCTTTCGCATACTTTCCGTTCTGGGGTTGATTCCGTTTGTGTAAAGGTCAAGGCACGGCAGACCGTAATAATCGCACACTTTCATAACCGCTTTTGCATAAGGCTCTGTGGTAAGCCCCAGCGCGTTGATTTTATAACCCTCATCGTTGAGGTCTTCAGACGGATTCGCCCTTTTAATCGGCGTGAAAAACGCAATGGTTTTTGTCGGATACTTTTCAAGCAGCAAATCAATCAGATGCTGAAGCTGAGCAATGAACGAACTGTTGCTCGAATAGTTTCCGTCTGTGTAATAGCTGTCGTTTAATTCGCCGATTGCACAGTTATATCCCTGATTGTTTGCGCCGAGAAAAACAGTAATCAAATCAAAATCATCGGCATAAGATGCAACTTTTTCAAAGAAATAACTGACCACCTTGCCGCCTGAACCCTCGTTTGTGCAAATCAGTCCAAGTTCGTTTGAAACATAATACGCATAGCCTTTGCTTGCAAAAGCTGTGTCTGTGATACTGTCTCCGATTGCAAGCCATCTTTTGTTTTTCCACTTGATATTCTCTTTTTCGGGTATGAAAGACGGATTAAATGTGTAGTAGGTATCATAATAACTATCAAGCGAAGTGCCCTCAATTACAATACTGTCAGTAGAAGTTCTTGCAATAAGCACATATCCGTCAATTGGTGCTGTAAATATTATAGGTGCACCCGTTTGAGATATGAAAGAATGATAGTTTTTGTCGCTGTCAAAGAAATAAAACTGTGTATAGCCAACACTGCTGATATAGGTTTTTCCTTTTTCAGTCGGTATCCAGTTGCTTGCATCTGTGATTGTTTGCGTTGTACCTGCTTCGGCATCTTTAACAAATGTAAAACTGCCGAGCATTTCGTCTGCTTTAAAAAGATTGTTTGTCGGATTTTCAACAACCAATCCGTCGGCTAATTTGTCCATACCGACACTTTGATTCTGGAGCTTTTCACCGCTTATGCTTTCAAGCTTTTCGTTTTTAAAAATGTATCTGTCGGGAACATAATCGTCTTTACTGCTTGCCAGAATAACCCATTCAATGGATTCAACGGTTTTTAAAACAGATGTGTTCATAAAAGCAATATATTTAAATCTATCTGTTTTATTAGCGGTGATATTACCGGTATTCGTTGTGTTCGTGTTATATAAACATTCTCCGTTTTCATCAAACAATCCATAGCCGATAAATCCGTTAAGACTTGAACAACAAGTAAAACTTGTTCCGGATTCATATTCGCTGACATCAATAAAATTGGTTGCCGTTCTTTCGTTGCCGTCTGTATCCGTTACGGTCTGAAATCCCGTTAAAAGATTGTTGCCTTTGATAACATCAAAAATTTCACTTCGAAGCATATCGGTGTCAGCGTCCGTAATGTCATAAACGGCGGTTGTTCCGTCCGCATTCGTAATGCTCATTTTTCTGCCGCTTTCGGTTTCGGCAACTTTGACGGTCGGACTTATTCCCGTGTCACCTTTATCACCTTTATCGCCTTTTTCCCCTTTGAGCAAAGCAAGCTGTTCGGCGGTAAAATCGGCATAAGTAAACGCGTCACCCTTATCGCCTTTCACTCTGCCGCAGTCAATTTCCCTGCCGCCTTTGAGCGTGAGTATCAGATTTCCGCTTTCGTTAACGGCCGCTCCGGTGACATTTTCAAGGCTGTTGAACGCAGTGAGAAGTTGTTCGGCAACGCTCGGTTCGGTTTCCTGCAAAAACGGTTTTTCCTTGTCTGCAATGGAGCCGACAACAAAAAAAGCAAGCGGTGTGCTTGCAAAGCCGTCCGAAACAACACCCACATACTTAAAGCCGCTTTTGAGCACTTCAAGCGGAATGTTTACCCTGCCGTTTTCAATCAGAATCGGCTGTGTCATGCTGTCTTTATCGGAGAACACCGCAAACATTGCATTTCTTTCTTCGTCAAAATCAAACGAAACGAAATAGTCATTATTGTCTCCGACAATCAGTTCTTTTTCGCTTTCATCGGCAAAGCTGAGCACCTTGCCGCAAAGCTTTAATTTTAATTCCTGTGTCAAAAAATTCTTCCTTTCTTTTTATTTTACATCGCCTTTTAAACCTTATTCAATTTATCAAATCCGGGAATAAAAAAATATGCCTATATTTTTCAGGCATACGGTTATAAAAAAACAAAAGCCGCCCCGGCTGCGTTAAAAACAGCTGTGACGAAAACCTTTTTTGAATATGTACTTATATAAATAATTTTAGAGGATTTTTTTCAGGTTGTCAAGATATGTTTGATATTTTCTGAAAACAATAAATTATAATTTGGCAGGCACCGCCCGCATGCTCACGCGGGGCAGAATGAATTAATTTTTAATTAAGAACCCGCGAAATAAAATAGTTCTAACTCTTTACTTTTGCGCTCATGCCGCGCGGGCACACCCTTTCTTTCAAAC
>JBJFHW010000242.1:0-2202 GCA_051893965.1 Acutalibacteraceae bacterium | reverse complement strand
GTGCGTTCTTTCCGGGCTGTTAACGGAATTTGAATCAAAGCCTGCGCCGCTGTCAATGATTGAAATAACGATAGTATCTTCTTCTTTTTGCGTTCTTAAAATCAGCTTTCCGCCGTCCTCTTTTTTGCATATGCCGTGCTTGACCGCATTTTCAACCAGAGGCTGAACCGTCAGAACAGGCAAAGAAAAATCTTTTTCCCGAATGTCATAAACAACCTCCAGCTTATCACCGAAACGCATTTTTTCAAGCTCCAGATAAGCTTCGATATGCCGAAGTTCATCGGAAAACGGAATAAGTCCCGGACTGCTTAACGAATCCATGTTTCCCCGAAGATACAAAGAAAAATTCTGCAGCGCTTCGCGCGCTTTCATCGGATCTGCCTTACACAGTTCACAAATGGCACTGATTGAATTATAAAGAAAATGCGGCTGAATCTGACTGAGCATAATATCAATCTGCATTCTTGTGTTTTCGCGTTCTTTTTCGTTATATTTTTCAATCTGATCCATAATTACACAAATAAGCATAATCATAACTGAAATGATTGCCGAATACAAATCGAAAAACAAGCCGTAAATGAATATCTGAAGAACGATAGCCAGCATCGGAATGACAATATAGCAAACACACGCCGCCTTTTCCCTGCGGCTTAGCTTTTTTCTGCCTTTAAACAGAATCACCGCATCAATGATCATGGAAACAATGCACAGAGCATGGGAAATCCAAAAGTATTCGCCTCTCTGATAAATAAAGTTTTCGTCATAGTAATAATAAATATTTTTAAACTGCGAAATAACAAGCAGGATAATTTCTGTCGCAAAACAGGCGTCTATGCATAAGCGCTCGGCTTTTTCGTGTCTGTCTTTATCGACGCGGTAGAGCAAATACCTGCCGAAAACAAACGTCAGGCCATAGGAAAAAAAGAATTCGCAGAAATTGGAAATTCTGACAATTTCAAACAAAACCGGTTCGCTTCTGCCTTTGTAAATCAG
This sequence comes from Acutalibacteraceae bacterium, assembly GCA_051893965.1. Lineage (GTDB taxonomy): Bacteria > Bacillota > Clostridia > Oscillospirales > Acutalibacteraceae > UBA6857. The sequence continues at coordinate 1,209 of JBJFHW010000242.1, read as the reverse complement.
ACCCAGAATGTTTGAAATTAAGGCAGCCGCCAGAACAACGTTCATGCAGGCAATATACCCGCTTATTTTTTTATCCGCTTTTACACTGAGCAAAATTGTCAAAAAAGCAATAATACAAAGAGCAATTCCGCCCGATTCGATTGTTATGTTAATTAAAAACACATGGTCAACAAACATATTTTCACCCTTTGTTTTCTTAAAAGACTCACGGGAACTAACCTCCGACGCCTGCCGGATTTCAAGAAAAATCGACAACAAATTTATACAATAATTTTAACACTCCCGATTGCTTATTGCAAGCCAATAATTAAACAGACTGCGAAAAAAGACGGAAAGACACTGCGCCTTACCGTCTTCAAAAATGACAAGTCCAAATAAATTTATGTAAAACCGCCCTCACAGCACCATAACGAGCGTTCCGACAGTGATGAGCACCGCACCGATTAAAGACTTGGGTGTGAATTTTTCGTGCAGAAAAACAAAGGCAAGAACCAGCGTAATGACAACACTGAGCTTATCAATCGGCACAACCTTTGAAGCTTCACCGAGCTGCAGTGCACGGTAATAGCAAAGCCATGAAGCACCGGTTGCAAGGCCGGACAAAATCAGAAAAATCCAGCTTTTTTTGCTGATGGAGCCGATTCCGCTTTGCGCATTGGTAATAAACACCATCAGCCACGCCATCACAAGAACAACAACCGTGCGAAGCGCCGTTGCAAGATTGGAATTAACGCCGTCAATTCCGACTTTGGCAAGAATTGATGTAAGTGCGGCAAAAACCGCCGACAAAACAGCAAAAACCGCCCACATAAAAATCACTTCCGTAAAAAAATCAAGCTTTCCGGCACAAAGAATGTCAGATTGTGTCAGCGACTTTATTATACAATGCTTGTATTACGGTGTCAACAAGAAAAGAAAGCCCGTTAAAAATTATTTCAAAAACCTGCCAAAATATCTGTTGACTAATTTTTCACAATATGTTAACATTGTTTTGCAAAAAGACCGAAGAAAACAATTTATGCGGTCGAAAGGAGACATATTATGCCAACATTTTTACTGAACATTCTTAAAAAAATCATGAGCGTGATCATCGCTGTTTCTCTGAGCTTATCATCACTGACCATGGCTATCGACTCGGGTAACTTTGAAAAAGCAAAGTCCTTTGACAAGGTTGTTTATGAAAATCAGCTTGTTCCCGAGCTTGACGAG
>JBJFHW010000241.1:0-2209 GCA_051893965.1 Acutalibacteraceae bacterium | reverse complement strand
ATTTATCTCTTTACCTTCTTCTCGTCGTGTTTTACACACGAATCCGTGAAGAACCTTGTTTTTATGTGTGATTGTTGTTGATATGAATAATTGTTTTGGATTCTTCAGGGAAAGTTTTGTGTATCGGATACACTTGTCATGAATCGCAACAAGAAGAACCATATAGTATAATAGAATAATAAAAGTCAATAAAACATGAAAATCAGAAAAAAATCAGAAAAAAACACGAAAAAAACAGAAAAATATATAGACAAGAAGATTAAAATAAAGTAAAATAAACCAATAGCGCAAAAATCAATCGCTTTAAAGCGCAAAATTGATTGTTGAAACAGAAAGGAAGAAAAAAATGAACAATGTGACAGAAATCAGATGGCACGGCCGCGGCGGACAGGGTGCAAAAACGGCGGCTTTGCTTCTTGCTGATGTGGCTTTTCAAACGGGAAAGTTTGTTCAGGGATTTCCGGAATACGGACCTGAGCGTATGGGCGCGCCGATTACGGCATATAACCGAATAAGCGACAGCCGAATACGTGTTCATTCAAACATATATGATCCGCAATATGTTGTTGTTGTTGACGAATCTCTTCTTGACTGTGTTGACGTAACAAGCGGACTGAAAGAGAACGGTGCAATCGTTATCAATACCGCCCGCCCGAAAGAAGAAATTATACCGCATCTTAAAGGGTATAAAGGAAACGTATTTACAATTGATGCAAGAAAAATTTCCATGGCAACACTCGGAAAATACTTTCCGAACACACCGCTTCTTGCCGCAATTGTTAAGGTTGCCGACATTATGGACGAGGACAGATTTATAACTGAAATGCAGTCGTCTTTTGAACATAAATTTGCAAGCAAGAGCGAGGTTATCGAGGGTAACATGGCGGCGCTGAAAATGGCTCTCAGGGAGGTAAAATAAATGAACACAAAAGAAACCGATATCAACAAACTCGGTCTTAAAGTCAAGTGGCAGGATCTGACTGAGGGCATGACGGTTGCCGGCGCCGGCACGTCAAAATATTTTTTAACAGGTGAATGGTCATCGGTAAAGCCCGAAATTGATTGGGATAAATGCAAGCAGTGCCTTATGTGCGTTCCCGTTTGCCCCGACAGTTCCATTCCGGTCAAGGACAAAAAACGCCTTGATTTTGACTATGACCATTGCAAGGGCTGCGGAATCTGCGTCAAAGCATGTCCTTTCGGTGCAATTTCAATGCAGGGGGTAAAATAATATGAGCAAAAGAGATCGTATTTCAGGAAACGAAGCCGTGGCAATCGCTTTGCGTCAGATCAACCCCGATGTTTTTCCGGCTTTTCCGATTACGCCGTCAACCGAAATTCCGCAGTATTTTGCTTCTTATGTTGCTAACGGACAGGTTGACACAGAGTTTATTCCCGTTGAAAGCGAACACAGTTCCATGAGTGCGGCAATCGGCGCTTCCGCTTCGGGAGCAAGAGCACTGACCGCAACTTCATCATGCGGTCTTGCCTATATGTGGGAGGAGCTTTATATTGCGGCCTCCGACAGGCTGCCGCTTGCGCTTGCGCTTGTTAACCGTACGCTTTCCGGTCCGATCAACATCAACTGTGACCATTCCGACAGCATGGGTGCAAGAGATTCCGGCTGGATTCAGATTTATGCCGAAAACAATCAGGAAGCTTATGACAACATGGTTCAGGCTTTCCGCATCAGCGAGCATAAAGATGTCAGACTTCCGATTATGATTTGTCAGGACGGCTTTATAACAAGCCATGCCGTTGAGAATATTGAACTTCTCGATGACAAAGATGTCAAAGACTTTGTCGGTCTTTATGAGCCGGAAAATTATCTTCTTAATCCGGAATGTCCTGCCGCTTACGGCCCTTACTCCGTTACGGATTATTATATGGAAGCAAGGCGCAGTCAGGCTGAGGCAATCAAAAACGCCGAAAGGGTAACGCTTGAGGTTGCTAAGGAATTTGAAAAGATTTCCGGAAGAGAATACGGCCTTTTTGAAGAATACCTTATGGACGATGCCGAAAGAGCCATTGTCATTATCGGCTCTGCCGCAGGCACGGCAAAAGATGCAGTTGATGTACTTCGCGCAAAAGGCGAAAAGGTCGGTCTTATCAAAATTCGTCTTTATCGTCCGTTTCCCGCAAAAAAGATTGCACAGGCGCTCAAAAATGTCAGAGCCGTTGCAATAATGGACCGTGCCGAAAGCTTTTC
>JBJFHW010000240.1:0-10412 GCA_051893965.1 Acutalibacteraceae bacterium | reverse complement strand
CTGCCGCGGCGAAATTGTAAAATTTTATTGCTTTCTGTCTCGCGTAATATCTGCGAACATTGTCCGCCGGGCGTTGCCCGCACCCACAAGCTTTTTTGTAAAAAAGCTTGGCAAAAAACTTTACTCCTTTTTTCACTTGGTTTCCGCCGTGGCGAAATTGTAAAAGCTTACAGCTTTCCGCCACCGCGTCAGCAAGCGGGCGGTGCCTGCCAAAAAACTTTACTCCTATAGAGTTTTTTCTATAGGAGTAAAATTATTTATTTTAAGCACTCAATTTCCGCCGCGGCAAAATTGTAAAAGTTATCACAATCTATCCCGCGTGAGCAAGCGGGCGGTGCCCGCCGGTGCCCGCTATTCTGTTCGTAGTGCTTCAACCGGGTCTTTCTTCGCCGCCATGGAGGACGGTATCAGACCGGCAATAAATGTCAGGAACACACTGATTGCAACAAGCACGAAGCCGTCAAGGAACGGAAGCGTTGCCGAAATGGACGCGCCGGTCAGATGTCGCAAGAGCAGATTGATTGGAATTTCCAGCAGCACCGTCACCAGTACACCGATTAGTCCGGCACTCAGACCGATGATGAATGTTTCTGCATTGAATACGTTTGAAACGTCTTTTTTTGAAGCGCCGATACTTCTGAGAATACCGATTTCCTTTGTTCTTTCAATAACCGAAACATAGGTGATAATACCGATCATGATGGAAGAAACAACAAGTGAAATGGCAACAAAGATAACCAGCGTATACGTTACAATGTTAATCGCCTGTGTGGCAAGATCCATAACAATTCCGATATAGTCCGTGCAGCGGATTGTGAGCTCTTCGTGTCCGTCGTTCGTCACTTTTTCGTTGTAATATTCGACCATATCGTTCAGCTGTGCCTTTGTTTCGAAGTCTTTCGGATAAAACGAAATGGAAGTCGGATTGTCTTCGGAGCAATAGCCAATGGTATCATAGGTCTTTTCAAGCGAACATTTTGCATTGACCGTGTCAAGATAGGCCTGCTTGAGCGCAAGCACCTGGTCATCGTCAAGATAGCCTTCCATAAGCTTTTTCTGCAAATCGGACATGTCTCCGAAATTGAACATGGACGACATATCGGTGATGTCAATCTGCGACATATCCATGCCCTCTGCCATGCTCAGAAACGGCGTAATGTCAAGATAGTCATAGTCAATTTCGTTCAGGTCAATATCGGCAAGGTCAAAATCGTTGACGGTCATGTCAACAAATTCAAGGCCGGTAATCACGTCTTTTTTCGGATTGGCAAGCTGTTGCTGAACAACTTCGGATGCTTCCGTCTGCTTCAGCGCATAATCCATAAGCTCCGAGGTGTAACCGATGCTGCCCGTTGCAACCGAAAGAACGTTGTCATCGTTAGGACGGATAATTCCCACAATGCTGATGTCAACGCCTTCATCAAGAATGTTCTTGACATAAAGGCTGTTACTGCTCATATCTTTCCAAAGACCGGTTTCTTCATCTTTTACCATGTACTGATAATTGAGAAGAAGCTTGTATTTGAGATTGAGAATGTCATCATAAGTATATTTATCAACAACATCTTCTTTTGTGTCGTTTCCGGCAATCGCGCTCATAATGTTTGACATAAATTCGGACTGGTCTCTCAGACCGAGCGCATAAAGCATCATTTCGTTAATTTCGTTGTTGCCGTCAAGGATAAGAACCACTTCGTTATATTTTTCCGGCAAGTGGCCGTAAACCAGACTGTAATGCTCGCTGACAGTTTCGTTGTCACCGATCAGCTGCTGCCAGAGATTGGTGTAGCTGTCAAGGTCCACATAACCGTCCATGCCGCTCATGGAGGAATTGGACATCATTTCGTCCATGGAATTGTTGGGATTAACCTTAACAAAGCTTTTATCTTCCGAGCCGCCGGAGGTCAGATAGATGTTCAGCGGCGTTGAATATTTATACTGTACGTCATTGCAAAGAGAATCGAACTGTTCTTTGTTGGTGTCAATATATTCTTTGAAGCTGCCGATGTTGTTTGCAGATGACTGCGCAATGAATGTGTTGAGCATCGTTGAAAACGAGTTGTTGACATAAACGGCGTCACGCTCATGATCGACCTTGTTCAGCGGACTCATACCCATAGCCGTTTCAAGCACATTATCAACATTCATCGCTTCTTTTTCAACCGACATCGGATAAAGTAACAGTGCGTCACTTTCAATTTTGTCAATATATCCGTTGATGCCGTTTGAAAGAGCAAGCACCAACGCGATTCCGATGATACCGATGCTTCCCGCAAAAGCCGTCAGAATGGTTCGCCCGCGCTTGGTAATCAGGTTTCTCATGCTGAGCGTAAAGGCGGTTGCCAGTGACATAGAGGGCTTTTTGCCTTTTTTCTTTTCTTCTTCTGCCTTTGTCTTTTCGTTTTCATAATCAGACTGCTGCGGCTCAAACGGGTTGGAATCGTCAACAACGCTGCCGTCAAGACAGCTGATGATTCGGTTTGCATATTTGTAGGCAAGGTCGGGGTTGTGCGTAACCATGATGATGAGCTTATCTTTTGAAATTTCTTTCAGAAGCTCCATAATCTGAACGCTTGTTTCACTGTCGAGCGCACCGGTCGGTTCGTCGGCAAGAATGATGTCGGGATTATTAATCAGCGCACGGGCAATGGCAACACGCTGCATCTGACCGCCGGACATCTGCGCCGGCTTTTTGTCAATCTGATTGCCCAGACCGACCTTTTCAAGCGCTTCAATTGCTCTTTGACGTCTTTCCTTTTTGGAAACGCCCGTAAGCGTTAACGCAAGCTCAACGTTTGCAAGCACACTCTGGTGTGAAATCAGGTTATAGCTTTGAAAAACAAAGCCGACTGAATGGTTGCGGTAAGTATCCCAATCGTTATCCGTGAAAGTTTTTGTTGACTTTCCGTTGATGATCAGGTCGCCGCTTGTATATCTGTCAAGACCGCCGATAATGTTCAGCATTGTGGTTTTGCCGCAGCCCGACGGTCCGAGAATAGCAACAAATTCGTTTTCTCTGAAATTGATGCTGATGTCTTTCATGGCGCGCACGGTTGTGTCGCCCGTAACATAATCTTTAACGATATTCTTTAAAACCAGCATACTTACACCTCCTGTTTTGAAGCCGCTTTTTTATTTGCGATATTTTGCTTTATCATATCAAGCCTGAACGCGATTCGTTTTCTGAAAATAATTGCTAAAACGATCAGAATCACAACAATCACAACAGCCGTTATAATCTGTTTTGTGTGGCTTTCTTTCGGCGGCGTATAAACAATTGCCGTGGAATAATTATCCGTCGGTTCCTCTTCTTTTACCGCTCTTTCTCTGAACAGCAGTTTATAAAGCCATTCAATCGTTTCATCGGTGGTCATGCTTGCCATTTCATCGCCGATGCCGGCCGAATACTGTGCAAACATACCCTCATCACCGGAGCCGCCCATCATACCTGCCATCAGATCGCTGTTTTCGGGGTCTTGCAAAATACCGACAAAATAGCGAAGCAGCGTCATCAGCACCGCTGTCTGGTCTGCCCTGACAACACTTAACTGCTGCGGCTGACCTGCGCTGACCGCCTTGCTGGTATAGCTTTCAAGCTGGCCGATTCCGGCAAGAGAAGCAAGATCCGGCGTTTCAAGCTTGATGTCTGTTATCATCTTGGGTATCTGCTCGGAGAGCTCCCCGACAATATCTGTTTGCTTAATTTTATCAAGGTCAACGCCCATATCTTTCAGATCAATCGAAAATTCAGCGAGCAAATCCGTAACGGGCTTAATCAGATTTTCGACGCATTGCATCATGGAGCCGTTTTGCATAAAGAAAATGATGTTCGGCAAAATCTCCGTCAACTTATATATCGGGCGTTCGATGATTTCATCAATCAGCGAAAGAATCGGCGTCAGAAGATTTTCAAGTATTCCGTCACCGTCTGCGTTTGCCTTGAACTCATCATAGCTCATGATTTTTTCGCTGTTGCAGCCGAGCGCTTCGAGCATCGGGATAATCGCGGTATTATAGCCGTTTGAACCGCAGATATTGATGCTTGAATAAATTTCGATGCTGTCGGAAACGAGAAGCATACGAAGCAAATCTTCAAACGGACGAAGAACGGCAATCAAAGCCGTTTCAAAACCTTTTTTGTCTCCGTCTTTAAAGCCCCAACTTAGATTTTCGGCTTTCAGATTTTTCCAGGAAGAATAATATGAAAGCGTATATCTTGCTGAAGAAAGCTGCTTTTCGGTCAGATATTTTGAAACCGAATACGGAGCAAAGTTCAGCCCGAGCATGGAAAGCGCCTCGGACATATCTTCGCTTGCAAGCTGACCGTAAAGTCCGATGACAAGCTGGCTGAGCATATCCGATGAATAAATTGTTTTTTTCAGCATGGTCGGCAAATCTTTTGCCTCGCCGCCCTCGGCAACAAATTCGCTAAGCAAATCGTCAATGCCGTCGAGAACACGCTGATATTTGTCTTTGCCTAAGTTCGCCGTGTAATTGACCGTAACCGGTGTAAACTGCGGCGTCTGCCAGGTGTAATCGTTATCGGTTCCCTGCTCGTTTGTCAGAAGCTTCACAAAAAGGGCAAAAATTTCGCCGGTATCTTTTGCAAGCATACTGTCCATGACTGTGCTTAAAGTTTCTGTCATTTCAGAATCTTCTGCATTTTCCGGACTTTCCGTAAGCATGGAGGAAACCTTGTCTTTGTTGAGCTTGATTGTGTCAATCAGCCACATGAAAACGGTTGTGTAAGCTTCGCCGATGTTGGCTTTGACCGTGTCGGTTTCGCTGTCAAGCGTGCCGCAACTTTTGAGCGCGTCAAGATCAATTTCGGCAAGCTTGAAATCCATTGAGCTGATTGCGTCGTTGAGGATTGTTGTCATGTTTTCGCTGAAATCGGTTGTGAATTTGCTCGAATCCTGAATAAACATCAGAACCGAAAGCATTTTGGAACCCGAGAAAAGCGAAATATAGTTGCCGATGCCGAGCGTCAGCGGATTCATCAGCGCATTGACCGAATTTTCAAAGCCGCCGTCTTTGATATAATGCGCAAGGTTCGGCAGTATTTCAGAAAGCCTCATGGCCGGCGCGTCAAGAATGGCGTCAAGAGAAGAACAGATTGAAAGCACAATGTTATAAATCATTGTGTATTTATGCTCCTGCGCCTGCGCTTTGAAAGTACTGTCGTCGGGAATACTTGTGCAGCCGAGCGCCGAAAGCATCGGTACGATTCCTTTCTGATAGCCGCTGCCGCCGCGAAGAACGATAAAGCCTGCTTTGTAAGTTCCGCCGCAAAGGAGCATATACAGCAAATCGTTGAACGGCGTAAACATGGCGGCGATGGCATTGGCAAAACCGTCTTTGTCATATACATTCCATTTTGCGCCGGTCAGATCCACGCTTTTCCAATCGGACGCTTTTTCAACCGCCGCCGAGACAGTCGGATAGTTCACAAGGCATTTTGCAACATAAGAGGTTGAAATATCAATTCCCATGTTTTTTGCAGAGCTGACCTGTTCGTCAACCGAACCGTAAATTCCGAGAAGAATTTGCGAAAGTGTTTCGTCAGCATAAAGAGTCGGATAAACGAGCGCAGAAAGACTTTTTCCCTGCATATCATAAACAGCATTTTCAATCAGAATATCCGTTTTTTGAGCGCTTTGCCCGGCTGTCTGTTCGGTAACGCCCTGCGGATAGGACACAGCGCCGAAAACCGGCAGAACCGTCAGTGCACAAAGCACAAAACAAAGCATCACGCTGACCGTTTTTTTCATTGTGGCTTTCAGAGTAATCACCCCATTTATCTTATGGTATATACTTAAATTTTTTCAGATTGTTCGGATGAAGAATCCGTCGTTGTTTCCTGCGGTGCTTGCTTTGCAGGCTCTTCGTTTTCGGCTTCGGCTTCCTCTTTTGGTTCCTTTTCAGCTTCTTCGTCGGCATTTTCATCGTCCGGCTGCGCTTTTTTTTCTTCGCCGTTTTCAATACGCATCATTTTTTTCAGAATGCGCACAAGCTCGCGCGTATCATCTTCTCCGAGCTTATCAATAACATTCAGCGCATAGCCGTACATCTCGCTTCCCGCAAGCGTCACCCATTCCTTGCCCTTTTGCGTGATGCGCACGGTAACCCGGCGCTTATCGTTTTTATCACCGATTCGCTCAATGAGCTTTTTTCTTTCAATGGAACGCAGAATGGCCGCAACCCTTGCCCCCGAAACGTGCAGAACCGACGCAAGATCGCCGGGCGTGCTTTCTCCGCCGATGCTGTAAAGATAAGACAGCAGAAAGTTTTCACCTTTGAGATAAAACTGAAAATCAAGAAACACCTTTGCCCGGTTGAAATCCGCAAAAGTACCGATAATATCCGAAAGAATCTCATCTTTTTTCAACATTGCCCTGCCCTCTTTTCGCACAATATACAAAGCATCTCAAACACATTTATTATATGTAGCTTTTCAAAAATATTTAACATTGTTAAGCATTTATTTAACACTGTTAAAGACTATATCACTGCAAGTATAAAATGTCAATTAAATAAAAATTAAAAATAATAAAAGTGCACAAAAATGTCTTTGCAAATTTGGTGACATTGTAAAAACCGGATTGAAAAATTTATTTTGTACCTCAACCTTAAAATAATCATAAAAAAACAGCCCGAATATTAAAAAACATTCAGACTGTGTTCATAGCATAATTATTGTTTTTATCCGAGCAAAAAATCAATCAGAAGCATAAGGCAGAAGCCTGCAAGCAGGCAATAGGTTGCACCGCGCTCATTTCCGTGCGCATGCGTTTCGGGAATCATTTCGTCGCTGATAACATAAAGCATGGTTCCGCCGGCAAAAGCAAGAGCAAACGGCAGAATCACCGCCGAAACACTGACGGCAAAATAACCGAAAACGGTGCCCAGCACTTCAATCAGTCCCGTTGCCGCGGCAATCAGAAACGTTCTCTTTTTGCTGATTCCGGCAGAAAGCATCGGCGAAATGATCACCATTCCCTCGGGAATATTCTGCAGTGCAATGCCAAGCGCCACCGTGAATGCCTGCGTGTTGTTTTCCGCACCGAAGCCCACGCCGGCCGCAATGCCCTCGGGCAGGTTGTGAATGGCAATGGCAATGACAAAAAGCAAAACCTTGTTGACATGCTGCGCCGAGTCGGGGTGAGTTTCAGGCTCAATGCCGGCAAGCCTGTGAAGATGCGGAACGAGCTTATCAATCACATTCAGACAAAGCGCTCCGCAGAAAATTCCGGCAACCGTCACCAGAATCGACCATTTTCCGCCGTAATCAAGCGACGGCAAAATCAGACCGATGACCGCCGCCGAAAGCATAACGCCTGCGGCAAAGCCCAAAACAAGGTCGCTGAATTTATGCGAAATCTTTTTGAAAATAAAGCCCAGAAGTGCGCCGATAACCGTTGCACCGCCGACGCCCAAAGCGGTAATCAAAACAATTTTCATAGCTTTCTCTCCTAAAAAATACTGCTGACCGATTTTCTGTGCAAAGATTATAGCAAAATTTTATCCATCCGTCAAAGGCGCGATAAAAAATCATCATTCTTTGCCTACCGAAAATCAATCAGCAGTTAAATTTTATAAATACTTAGCCTTCTGCAGCCGCTTTTGCTTCTTCAATTACCTTTGCGGCAACATTGGCCGGGGCGTCCTCATATCTTGCAAAGTTGAGTGTGTAATATCCTCTTCCGGCTGTTACCGAACGAAGCATGGTTGAGAAATCGCCCATTTCAGCCATGGGAACTTCCGCAATCAGTTCCTGCATCTTCGGTTCGTCTGCCGCACCCATGCCGAGAACTCTGCCGCGGCGTTTTGTTACATCACCCATGATGTCGCCGAGGTTTGCGTCGGGAATATAAACCTTGAGTTCGCCGATGGGTTCAAGAATAACGGGATTTGCCTGCGCCATACCGTTTTTATAAGCAATTTTTGCCGCGGTACGGAAAGCCATGTCGTTGGAATCAACCGGATGATAGGAGCCGTCATACAGAACCGCTTTCAGTCCGACAACCGGATAACCGGCAAGCGGGCCTTTCTGAATGGCTTCCTGAAGGCCTTTTTCAACTGCCGGGAAATAGTTCTTCGGAACGGAGCCGCCGACAACTTCGGTTTCAAAAATCAGTTCGTCACCGTCATGCGGCTCAAAGCGAATCCATACATCACCGAACTGACCGGAACCGCCGGACTGCTTTTTATGTCTGCCCTGAACCTGACAGCTCTTTCTGATGGTTTCTCTGTAAGCAACTTTCGGAATTTTCAGGTCAACTTCAACGCCGAACTTTGTTTTCAGCTTGGCAAGAACAACATCAAGGTGCTGTTCGCCGAGACCGGAAAGAATCATTTCTCTTGTTTCCTCGTTTGTATAGAACGAAACCGTGGGATCTTCGTCCATGATTCTGCGAAGACCGGAAGCGACCTTGTCTTCCTCGCCTTTCTTTTGAACAACAATTGCCATGGAAAGCGACGGTGCCGGAAATTTCACTTTTTCAAGTGTGATAACATTCTTCGGGTTGCAGATGGTGTCGCCCGTTGCAAGGCCCGAAAGCTTTGTGATAACGCCGATGTCGCCGGCTGTTACGGCGGAAACTTCTTCCTGCTTGTTGCCCTTGACGGTGACAAGCTTGCCGATTCTTGAGCTTTCGCCCGTGCGCGAAACAAACACGGGAGCATCTGCGCTGATTTTGCCGGAATATACTTTTATGTAGGACATCTTGCCGACAAACGGGTCGGAAACGGTTTTGAAGCACATGGCAACATTGCCGCTGTCCGGTCCGACTTCCACTTCATCGCCGTTTTCATCAACGGCAATTTCAGCTTTAGCGCTGGTCGGGTTGGGCGCAGAATAAACAATTGCATCAAGCAGCAAATCAACGCCGCCGAGTTCAACACCCGAGCAAGCGTAAACGGGATAAATTTCACCCTGTTCAACGCCGGCTGTCAGACCTCTGATGATTTCTTCTTTTGAAAGCGGTGTACCCTCAAAATATTTTTCCATCAGTTCATCATCAACAGAAGCAACTGCTTCCATGAGAACATCTTTCATTTCATCAAGCTTTGCGTCAGACGGAACATCAACTTCCTGCGCCTTGCCGTTTTTATAAACAAAAGCCTTGTTTGAGCAAAGGTTGACATAAGATTCAACCTTTCCGCCGACGATATGCGGAACAACAACCGGGCAAAGCTTCTGACCGATTGCGTCTTTGAGCGCATCAAAGGTTTTATAGAAATCACGGTTGTCGCCGTCGCATTTTGTGATAGCAAAGAATTTTGCAATGCCTCTTGCGTCGGCAAGCTTCACAGCCTTTTCTGCGCCAACGTCAAAGCCGGAACCGGCAGAAGTGACAATCAAAGCACATTCGGCCGCGCGGAACGCTTCACAGGCGCCGCCCTCGAAATCAAATTTACCGGGAGCGTCAAGAAGATTGATTTTTGTGTCTCTCCATTCAAGGGAAGCCAGCGCCGAAGAAAGCGAGCATTTGCGCTTTTTCTCTTCTGCGTCAAAGTCCATAACCGTGTTGCCCTCGGTAACCTTACCGAGTCTGTCTGTTGCACCCGCAACAAAAAGCATTGCCTCTGCAAGAGAGGTTTTTCCTTTGTGTGTATGTCCTGCAATAACAATATTGCGAATGTTTTCAGCATCGTAAATTTTCATTTGAATCACCGTGTGATACAGGATTTCGTCAAAAAGGTTTTATGCCTTTTGAAAATTCCCGTACCGTTTCCTTTCATAATTATTTTTCGCCAAATTCTCCTTGAACGGCACGCAGCTGCTGATTGCCGCCTGCGCTCCGATTAAATATAACCAAGCGGCGAAACCGCCGTTGTTTCATTCAGAATTTGATGACTTTACCCGCCAATTTTAAATAGCTTAAAATAATACTACCATAAATCATACAAAAAATCAAATAAAATATGACTAATTTTGTGCACTATTTTCTGACAAATTGCACAAAAAGTAAATATATTGCCATGCAGGCTTGCACTTGGATTTTATTTAACTGCTCAGGTCGAAAATATACATTACAGTAGGGACACGGCGTGCCGTGTCCGCAGTCGGGCACAAAATTTTATTTGTCGCTGACAAGCGTAACCGATAAAAATATATTTAAAATTAAGCCGTCTGCAAATTATTTTTCGCTTTGCGGACACGGCACGCCGTGTCCCTACCGTAACCCGTTTATAACATTTGCTATGAAACACACTCACAAATAGAGCGACACCACGATAGTACATTTTATAATACCACTTCTTGGGCGGCTTGACTATACACACACTTTTTTTCGCGGCATCATTGTAAAGATTATTGCTTTCTAATCCGCGTAAGTCCTGCGGGCGTTGCCCGCCCGGCGAGGGTTTCCTACGGCTAAACAGTCCACCGGACTGTTTAGCCTACCTTC
>JBJFHW010000239.1:0-2236 GCA_051893965.1 Acutalibacteraceae bacterium | reverse complement strand
AGAGAAAATAAAACAGACATAACCAATCAACAAATCAGCAGCGGAATAAATCTCATTTGGGGTACGGCAACTTCAGCGTGCAAAAAGAGCGCAGTTGAAAAGGCCGGATATGAATATATAACCGATTATGCTTCCATGTCCGCACTGAAAGAGGGTTCCTGTTCTTTCGGTCAGTTCGCCGGCGAACTTTGGCACAGTGACTGCGGCAATATGCCGACGCTTTCACAGATGACAACAAAGGCCATAGATTTGCTTGATGACGGTGACAACGGCTTTTTCCTGATGGTTGAGGGTGCTCATATTGATAAAAACAGCCATAACAACAACGGTGAGGGCATGAAAGAAGCGCTTCTTTCGTTTGATGAAGCGGTTCAGGCGGCGCTTGATTATGCCAAAGCAGATAAGCACACACTTGTTGTTGTAACCGCCGACCACGAAACCGGCGGAATCACCTTGGAAAACGGAGAATATGTATATACAACAACAGGTCACACCGGTGCAGATGTTCCGGTTATGGTTTATGGATATGATGATTTTATCAAAGACGGTGAAACCTCCATTCTGAATACCGATATTCCGAAACGTATTGTTGAAGCTTTAAAAGAAGATGGTTTTCCGCAGACAATCGCCGCATAAAAGAAATAATGTCTCATATGAAACGCTTTGCAGTTTGCAGGGCGTTTTTATTTTATATTCAGACAGAAAACAAGCATAATTTTACTTGACAAAGTAGTAACAATTGTATATAATATACTAAACCTATTGAAATAATAGGCAATAATTTAAGGAGCGATAGAAATGGGAAAAAGAACATACGGCTCAGAATACGCCTTTCAAACAAGGGCAGTACACACCGGCAATGATGTTGATGGCGAAACAGGTGCAATCAAAAGACCGATTACAATGGCAAACAGCTTTGAATTGCCATATGACCCGACGGACATGAACTGGTCATGTGCACAGGGTAATTTATACACGAGAAACGGAGGATCAAACCAAAAATATTTGCAGGAAAAACTGGCAAGTCTTGAGGGCGGAGAAGACTGCGTTGTCCTTGCAAGCGGGGTGGCAGCCTTGTCGGGTTTGTTCTTCGCGCTTTTAAAAAGCCATGACCATGTCATCTTTGCCAGTGTAACATATATTGCGGTTTACCGTTTATTTCATGAGCTTTTTAACAATAAATTTGAAGTGGAAACAACAATTGTTGACACAAGTGATCCGGAAAATATAAGAAAAGCGATCAGACCGAACACAAAACTTATACATATTGAAACACCCGGCAATCCCACGCTTTCTATTTCCGACATCGCCGAAATTGCAAAAATCGCGCATGAAAACGGTGCATTATTATCAGTTGACAACACTTTTGCTTCACCGTTTAATCAGCGTCCGATTGAACTTGGCGCTGACTTTTGCGTTGAAAGTCTGACAAAATATATTAACGGTCACGGCGATGCAATGGGCGGAGCAATCATCGGCAAGAAAAAATATCTTGATCTTGTCCGTGCTCAGTCACAGATCAATCTCGGTGCAACAATCAGCCCGTTTAACGCATGGCTGATTATGCGCGGTTGTGTTACCTTGCCGCTTCGTATGCATCAGCACAACGAGAATGCGTTGGCTGTTGCAAAATGGCTTGAAAAGCAAAGCGGTGTAAGTTTCGTATCGTATCCCGGACTTGAAAGCCACAAAGGGCATGAAATTGCCAAAAAGCAGATGTCGCCCGGCTTTGGAGGGGTAATCTCATTCGGATTGAAAGCAAGCCATGATGATTATAACAAATTTGCCGCAAGCTTAAAGGTCATAACTTCTGCGGTTTCTCTCGGACATGATGAAAGTCTTATCGTTTTCATCGGTGAAAATGACGAAAGGCAATATTTATATCCCAAAGAATTTAATGACGGATTTTTCCGTTTCAGCGTCGGAATTGAAGATGTTCAGGATATTATTGCCGATTTAAAACAGGCGTTTGAAAAAATCGGATTATAAATTATAGTTTCAAGCACCGCTTGCATGCTCACGCGGGGCGGAGAGTGATAAACTATACAATTTCGCCGCGACTGAAACTGAGTGCAAAAAAGGAGTAAAGTTTTTTACCAAGCTTTTTTACAAAAAAGCTTGTGGGGTCAAGGGGCAAAGCCCATTGTCGCCGTCCGCAGACGGCGAAATCCCAATGCTTCAAAAAAGCGCAGGAAGGTAGGTAAAACAGTCCGGTGGACTGTTTTACCGTAGGAAA
>JBJFHW010000238.1:0-10543 GCA_051893965.1 Acutalibacteraceae bacterium | reverse complement strand
TGCTCTTTTTCAATACCTTTTTCAATTTTTACACACAAATCCGTGATGAGGCAAATAAACACCTCTTAATTCATATATACTTGAATTTCATAGTAATTCTGATTCAAAATTACTATGGATTTTATATAATACAAGTTGATTAATACGAATTAAGAGGTTAAAAGTCTTTTATAGTATTTATTATTTATCCAGACTCTTCATCGTCGGGAACAACAGCACGTCTCTGATTGCAGACGAGTCTGTCATGAGCATTGTCATTCTGTCAATGCCGAAGCCGATTCCGCCTGTGGGCGCCATGCCGTATTCCAGAGCGGTGAGGAAATCTTCATCGGTGTGGTTGGCTTCTTCGTCGCCTGCCGCCGAAAGAGCATCCTGCTGCTTGAAGCGTTCACGCTGATCAATCGGGTCGTTGAGCTCTGAGTAAGCGTTTGCCATTTCCCAACCGTTCATGAAAAATTCAAAGCGCTCAACATAGTCGGGGTTGCCCGGCTTTTTCTTGGTAAGCGGAGAAATCTCAATCGGGTGATCCATAACAAAGGTCGGCTGAATGAGATGCTCTTCAACATATTCTTCAAAGAAGAGGTTGAGAATGTCGCCTTTTTTGTGTCTGTCTTCAAACTCAATGCCTTTTTCTTTGGCAAGAGCCTTTGCTTCTTCGTCTGTTTTGATTTCGTTGAAATCAACGCCCGAATATTTCTTGACGGCGTCAACCATGGTAATTCGCTCAAACGGCTTTCCGAGATCCATTTCAATGCCGTTGTAAACGATGGTTGTTGTGCCGAGAACCTCTTGTGCCACGGTGCGGTAAAGATTTTCGGTCAGATCCATCATGCCGTGATAATCGGTGTAAGCCTGATAAAGTTCCATGAGAGTGAATTCCGGATTGTGTCTTGTGTCAAGACCTTCGTTTCTGAATACTCTGCCGATTTCATAAACTCTTTCCATGCCGCCGACAATCAGACGCTTTAAATAAAGCTCAAGGGAAATGCGCAGTCTTAAATCTTCATCAAGGGCGTTAAAGTGCGTTTCAAACGGCCTTGCCGCCGCTCCGCCTGCGTTCTGAACAAGCATCGGGGTTTCAACCTCAATAAAGCCCTGACTGTCAAGATATTTTCTGATGGTGCTGATGATTTTGGAACGCTTGACAAAGGTGTCCATTACATCGGGATTCATGATCAGGTCAAGATAACGCTGACGGTATCTTGTGTCGGTGTTGGTCAGTCCGTGGAACTTTTCCGGAAGAGGGAGAAGTGACTTTGAAAGCAGTCTGATGCTTTTTGCGTGCACGGAAATCTGACCTCTTCTTGTTTTGAAAACAAAGCCTTTGACTTCAACAATATCGCCGATGTCCCATTTTTTGAACTGGGCAAACTGTTCTTCGCCGATGTCGTTGATGCGCACATAAACCTGGATTTTACCGCTCCTGTCGCTTATTTCAATGAAGTTTGCCTTGCCCATGTCGCGCCATGCAACAATTCTTCCGCAAATGGAAACATCGGTGTTTTCAAGTTCTTCAAAGCGCGCCGAAATTTCAGCGTTTGTGATTGACTGCTCGGCGATTGTAATTTCAAACGGGTCGTTGCCCGCTTTCTGAAGTGCTTCGAGCTTTTCTATTCTGATCTGTCGCAGTTCGTTGATGCTTTGTTCTTCTTCCTGCGGCATGTCGGGTGTCTTAATTTCATCAGCCATTCCATTACGTCCTTTCAAATGCGGCTTTTGCGCAAAATTTAATAGATAAAGATAACCTCATATTTAATCGTGCCTCTGGGCGCTTCAACCGAAACGATGTCGCCGACCTTGTGTCCGATGAGGGCCTTTGCAACCGGGGAATCGTCCGAAGCGATGGCAGTGTCGCTGTCCTGCTTGCTCAGTGTGGAGTTTGAGTTCACAAGATGATATTCAAAAATCTGGTTTCCGCCCTTGCCGTTTTCGTCAAGAAGCTTGATGGAAACCTTTGAACCGATTGAAATCACATCGGCGCTCAGGGAGCCTTCGTCAATCAGCTTTGCGTTGGCGATGAGTTCTTCCAGTTCGCTGATTCTGGCTTCGAGTTTGCCCTGGTCGTTTCTTGCTTCGTCATATTCGGCGTTTTCAGACAAGTCGCCGAAAGAAAGGGCAACCTGGATTTTTTCTTTAATTTCCTGACGGCCTGTAACTTTGAGATATTCAAGTTCGTCTTTGAGCGCTTTCAGACCGGATTCGGTCATCATAATTTCCTGTGGCATATAATTTCTTCCTTTCCCGAAAAAAGTTTGAGACATTTAACAATATACAATAGTAATATACATTTTCTGTCAGTTTCATATTATATAAAAAATTGCGCCGACTGTCAATAGATTGACCTTGAAAAGACATCGGTGTGCGGGTAAAATAAGCGGTGTGTTGACAATACCACCGAAAATGATATAATAATCAAAAACAAAAAAATCGAGGAAGCTCAAATGCATTATATCGGAAAAATCAACAGGGAAATATATAAATGTGTTACCGGGGATATTACCACCGATGAGGTAATTATAACCGACAAACAAATTGAACACATTAAAGAAAGGCACCCGAATGATATTGAACGATATTACGATTATATAAAGGAAATTGTGGAAAATCCGGATTATATACTTGAAGCAAATAAGCCAAATACAGCTTTTATACTGAAACACATTATTGACAACGGAAAAAATTATCAGTTGATTTTAAGATTAAAAACATCTGATGATCCAATATTATACAAGAATTCAGTTATAACTTTTCTTAGGGTTGACGATAGAAAGTGGGCTAAATACTTGAGAAACAAAAGAATTTTGTATGATAAAAACTTATAAAATAGTGGAAATTCGATACTACTTGTGCTATAATATAAAAAATCATATCATTTTTCAGAAATTTTGTAGAAATACAAATCAATTAATAACGGAGATGAATATAAAATGAAACTAAAAAAGGTATTAACCGTCATGGCACTCATATGCATCTGCTTGACCATATTATCTGCGTGTCGTTCAGACGATGCAGGTAATTTTGATACCCAGAGTAAGTTTGATTCTGAAACTACATATAGCACGAGTACAAATAGCAATACAAAAGAAACTGATGCACCACGAAACGCAAATGTTGTCGAAGATGCATATAATACCGCTATATCACTAACTAAAAAAGATTTGACTGGTTCAAAAGGCAATTGGATGTTCAAAGGTATAAAGTTGTTATCGGAAGATTGTGAATGGATTGATAGTTCATTAAATACAAAAGGTACCGTTAATCAAGGGGCTATATATAGAAAAATGGCGATGCTTTTGGAAGGCTTTCAATCAAAATTAAACAAGTACACAGATTATTCAGAAATCCTTTTGGGCTTTACACCTGACTCACGGGATGAATTTATTCCATATGCAGATAATGCTATGACTTTTATTGTAACAACTCAACCTCTTAAACCAATTATGCAAGCACTTGAAAATGTAAGTAGTGTCAGCGGTGAATTTGATTACGAGAAAAACACATTAGGGGTTTATGATTTTACAATTACAGATTTATCAGCCTGTGCAAAGGAATTAAAAATATCAGAAGAAATGCTGGGGTATACCCTTGCAATGCTTTCAGAATATGCACCCACAATTTCATTTGAAAACAATAGTTGTCATATAAAATATGAGAGTATGAAGAAAGAAATTTTGCCTCTTGGAGATGACGACTTTATCGCTGAATTTCCATCAGAAAATAAAACCGAGAATATACTTGATATATTGCAGAATGAATATGGCGATCAGTCATTTTACTATACCTTCTATGATGCTAGCGTTGATGTGTCAAAGGAAGGCGTAATTAAAACAAATCGAGATATTCATATAGGTGATACAAAACAGAGTGTAATTGACGCATATGGTGATTCAAACACAAATACTATGCTCATAAATAACAGCATGGTGTATCAAGAGATAATGGCTTATGATGCATCAATGGCGGGTATCATGCGGACTCAGTGTATCACATATGTTTCTTATTCATATGGAAACACAGGGTCGATTGAATTTTACTTTGATGAGAACGACTTGGTAAGCTGGATAATTTTTTATCTCAATTAAGGTATTTGTAAGTGATAAAAAGTGGAATAAATATCTTAGAAACAAAAAAATCCTTTACAAAAAGGAATAGATGTGATAAAATAAATATAAGATAAGAATAGGTTATTCGAGGTGGTAATTTTCGCGTCGACCACACGCCGATGGTACTGACAGGGGAAACCCGAGAGATGCAGGAGAATGGCGCGCCTGCCGAATAACCGCTTATTTATAAAGCCGTCTGATACATTCGGGCGGCTTTTCTTTATCATTTTAATATTTTATATCATTACCGTTGCTTTATTTTGCCTTTTGATGTATAATAAGACAAATCAAATTGCTATAACAATACGAAAGGGAGCATAGATATGAAAAAATCTTCCATAGCCGTTTGTGCGGCAGCGGCGGTAGCAGCCGCAGGCAACGCCGTTCACGCAGCAGTGTTTAAGCCTAAAAAACAGGCGATACCCATTTTTAATAAAGAAAATGTTGATGTTGAACGCTACCGCAAAAATCTTTCAAAGGCGATCACAATCAAAACAATTTCAAGAACCAACGCAGAAGAAACAGACTGGAATGAGTTTGAAAAATTCCATGCTTTTCTTGATGAAACTTATCCTCTGATTGCGCAAAAGCTTGAAAAAGAGGTTGTTCCGCCTGCCAATCTGATTTATAAATGGAAAGGCAAAAACCCGAAGCTTGACGGTGTTGCTCTTTGCGCGCATCAGGACGTTGTTCCCGTTTCCGCAGGAACCGAGGGCGACTGGACGCACCCGCCGTTTGAAGGCTTTGATGACGGTGAATTCATTTGGGGCAGAGGCGCTCTTGACATGAAAAATCACCTTATCTGCGTTATGGAAGCGGTTGAATCGCTTCTTGAAGACGGATTCGAGCCGGAAAGAGACGTTTATCTTCTTTTCGGAGACAACGAAGAAGTTGTTGCAAGCGGCGATAACGGCGCAACCGCCATTATGAATGTGCTCAGAGAAAGAGGTGTTCATCTTGACGCCATTCTTGATGAGGGCGGCGCTATGCTTCCCGTTAACATCAAGGGCGTTATCAACAATAAATATCTTGCCGGAATCGGTGTTGCGGAAAAAGGCTATGCCGACATTGAAATCACACTTTCCGCAAAAGGCGGACATTCCTCTCAGCCGCCGAAGCATACCGCACTGGGTCAGCTTGCCGAGGTTATCCGTGACCTTGAAAACAATCAGTTCAAATCCTCGTTTTCCGACAGCATGAAATCGCTGTTTGATTCTATCGCAAGAAACTGCACCTATCCCGTTCGCCTTATCACCTGCAATCTTCCGGTGCTTTATCCTGCGCTTCTTCAGATCTGCAAACTCATTCCGCCTGCCGCATGCATGATAAGAACCACAACCGGCGTAACCATGGCACAGGGCAGCCCTGCCGCAAATGTTCTTCCGCAAAGAGCGTCGGTAACGGTCAACTTCCGTATGATGCCCGGAACAACTGCCGATGATGTTGTAAAGCATATTAAAAAGGTTGTCAGAAACAAGAATATTGAAGTGAATGTTCTCAAGAAAAAAGAAGCTTCCAGGTTCTCACCGACCGATTCGCGCTCGTTCAAGATTATTGCAAGACTTGCAAAAGGCATGGAGCCGAACTCCATTATTGCGCCTTATTTGGTTATGGGCGGAACCGATGCGTGCTACTATGAGCCGATTTGTGAAAACATTTATCGCTATGCGCCGTTCAAAGCGGGTACAAATCTTCTTCTTTGCACCCATGCAACCAATGAAAGAATACCGATCAGTACCATGGGTGATGCGCTTGTGTTCTTCAAGAATTATATCCGCGAGGTCAGCGACGAAATCTGATAGTATACTATATTATTAATGAAAAGCAAAGACAGCATGAAAGGCAAACACTTTTGTGCTGTCATTTTTTATGCCGGATTTGTTTGCGGTATAAGCTTTTCAGGTTTTGTGCAAAAGTGTAAAAAAATCGGAAAAAGGTATTGACTTGAAGTTAACTTTAACTTGTATAATATCATCAGGCCTGTTGAAATGAATCCGGGCAATTAAGGAGGTAAACAATATGTTAGGTAATTTTACTTATTCCAATCCGACAAAGCTTTATTTCGGCCAAAACGCTTTGGAAAATCTTGCCGGTGAACTTGAAAAATACGGAAAAAATGTGCTGCTGGTTTACGGCGGCGGTTCCGTCAAGAAAAACGGCATTTATGACAAGGTAGTTTCCATTCTCGATTCTTGCGGCAAAACAATTGTTGAAGATGCGGGCGTGATGCCCAATCCTACGGTTGAAAAGCTTTATGAGGGCTGTGAAAGGGCAAGAAACGGAAAGGTTGATTTTATCCTTGCCGTCGGCGGCGGAAGCGTATGCGATTATGCCAAGGCGGTTTCCATTTCCGTTCATTGCAAAGAGGATCCGTGGGAGAAATATTATTTGAAATTTGAAGAGCCGGAATGTGAAATTATTCCTGTCGGCTGTGTTCTGACGATGGTCGGAACCGGCAGTGAAATGAACGGCGGCGCGGTTATCACGAATCATGCGCAGAAGCTTAAAATCGGTCATGTTTTCGGTGAAAAAGTGTTCCCGAAGTTTTCAATCTTAAATCCGGTTTATACCTATACCTTGCCGAAATATCAGATGGTTTCGGGAATTTATGACATTTTCAACCATATCTGCGAGCAGTATTTTTCCGGAGAGGACGACAACACATCGGATTATATTATGGAAGGACTGATGCGTTCGGTCGTTCATTCTTCGCTTGTTGCCGCAAAAAATCCCACAGACTATGAAGCGCGCAGCAATATCATGTGGACGGCGACATGGGCGCTGAATACGCTTGTTGCCTGCGGAAAAACAACCGACTGGATGGTTCACATGCTCGGTCAGGCGGTCGGCGCTTATACCGACGCAACCCACGGTATGACCCTTGCGGCAGTATCGCTGCCTTATTATAAATTCATTTTACCTTACGGTCTTGAAAAGTTCAGACGCTTTGCCGTAAATGTCTGGGACGTCGTCTCTGACGGAAAAACCGATGAGCAGATTGCACTTGAGGGACTTTGCAAAATGGAAAGCTGGATGAAAGAACTCGGTCTGGTTATGAACACAGCCGACCTCGGTGTGACCGAAGACATGCTCGACGGACTGACCGATGCAACATTCATCATGAACGGCGGCTATAAGGTGCTCAATAAAGAGGAAATCAGAACGATTCTCAAAGAAAGCATGGGCGGCAACGAATAAAAGGCCGTAAAATATGAGGCAAAGCGAATGGAAGTTTTCTTTCGTTTTGCCTTTTTTGCTTAATCGGCACAGTTTGCTTTGTTGAATAAATTTCAGGCGTGTTGTATAATATAAACAAGTACTTATAATGTTAGGAGCAAAAAAATGAGACTGATGATTGTTCGCCACGCCGACCCGAATTATGCAATTGATTCGCTGACCAGAAAAGGCAGAAAGGAAGCCATGCTTCTTTCAGAAAGACTGAAGAAAATCAACGCGGATTTTTATTATTGTTCCCCTTTGGGAAGGGCGAAAAAAACCGCAAGTTATACCCTGAAAAAAGTCGGCAAAAAGGCAGAAACGCTGCCGTGGCTTCGGGAATTCGAGGGCGCGGTTATTGAAAACGGAAAGAAAACCGTCTGCTGGGACAGACTGCCTGCCGTCTGGACGGCTGACAGTGCCTATTACGGTGAAAGCTGGTATGACACCGAACTGATGAGCGAATGTGATGTCAAAGCCAAATATAACGCTGTGTGCAAAGGAATTGACGAACTTCTCAAAAAGCACGGCTATGTGCATGAGGGCAAAATTTTCAGGGCGGTTCATTCCAATCATGACACGGTTGTTTTGTTCTGTCATTTCGGTGTGGAATGTGTTCTTTTGTCTCACATCATCGGCATTTCGCCCATGCCGATGTGGCATAACTTCGTTGCTTTGCCGTCGTCGGTGACTTCTCTGATAACAGAAGAAAGGGAAAAAGGAATTGCTTCTTTTCGCGTTCAGTATTTCGGGGATCTTTCGCATTTATATGCCGGAAATGAAGAACCGTCCTTTGCGGCAAGATTCTGCGAATGTTTTGATGACGACACAAGGCATTGACAAAAACTGACGCAGTGCCCCTTTTTCTTTTCTGAAACTGCCGTCTGCCGCAATTAAGATATAAAAATTTAAACTTTTTTTAATAATTTACATTTTGTTATCATTCTGACAGTGGTTTGGTGGTAAAATCTGTATATCTTTTAATTTATAGGGGGCTTTTTTATGAGAGAAGAAAGCAGAAAATATGTCAAAGAAGCATATGACATAGTCAAACATGCTTCGCAAAAAATTGGTTCAAGGCTTCCAGGCTCCGACGGTGAAAAGGAATATGCCGCATACATGGGCGAAAAGCTCAGGGAAATCGGAATTGAACCCAAAAGAGAAGAATTTGCCGTTTCTCCGCGCGCTTCCATCGGCGGAATTCCTTATGCAGGCTGGTGCGGCATTATACTGAGCGCACTTGTGTATCTTGCCCTTGCTTTTTCATCGGTCTGGTTCGGCATGGCGCTTGTGTCTGTTGTAACGATTATCTGGCTTGTTTGCAGTGTTTTCCTTTACAGAACCTGGTTTGATATGTTCTTTAAGCAGGAAATTTCGCAAAATACATACGGCGAGCTTCTTCCGCCCGACGGTAAATATGACTATACAATCATTCTTTCCGGTCACACCGACACATCATGGAACTGGAAACATTCCGAGCATGCTTATAAATATAAAGATAAGCCGATCATCGGAATCATTGCCACATACGGAAAGGTTGCTTTCGGTGTTATCTGCTTCTTCTTCCTTGCCGCTTCTTCCATTGCCATGACAATCATTTACAGCGGACTTTATGCCGAAGCACAGTGGGCAATTTCAACCTATTATTCAGCTTCGTTTTCAAACTTTACCTTTGCTCTTCATTTTCTTCCGATTATAACCGCAATCGGCTGTGCTTTTATTGTTATGTGGGCAGATCCCGACCCGCGCAACGCTTCAAGAGGAGCCATGGATAACGCAACAGGCTGTGCACTCAGCTATGCCGTTACAAAATATTTCAAGGAAAATCCCGATAAGATGCCGAAAAACTGCCGTATCATTGATTTTAACTGCGGCAGTGAAGAAGCAGGACTTCGCGGCTCAATCGCTTTCACAAGACAGCACAAGGGTGAACCGATTCTTGAAAACGCCTGGAACATCAACATTGACTCCGTTGCAGACGAAGATTATTTTGAAGTTGTTATCAAAGATGACTGGCAGTTTACCCGCTTTGATAAAGACATGGAAAAAATGTTCAAGGATACTTTCAACGAACTTGGCATTGAAAGCAAAACGAACGGCTGTATTCATAATCCCGTCGGTGGCTGCGACAGCACACCGATGACAAAAGCCGGCGTTAAATCCGTAACTTTTGCCGCACAGAATCCCGTTCTTACCTATTATTATCACACATGGCGCGACACACCTGAGCGTTTTAAGGAAGAAACAGTCGGCAAGGGCTTTGAAGTCATTCTCGGCGTTATCGACAAGATTGCCGCTTTCCAGGAAGCCAACGGATATGTTCCGCCGAAAAAATAAGATATAACATACAATATAAAAGCCTTACCGAAGTTTCGTCCGGTAAGGCTTGGTTTATTATATTATTGTATATTCCCGACAAATTTGCCAAAAATATCCGCAAAAGGCTTTTTAACAACTGCCAAAAATGGTTGCAATTTGGAATTTAAGGCTTAATTACATAATTTTTGTTTAATGTGTTGACAAAATAATCTCTTTGTTGTAAAATATCAAAGTATGCGACTGCGGCTTTGCGCCGTTTTGTTCGACAATACATAATTTTCAGGAAAGGAGATGCTTTATTTGCCTACCTTTAACCAGTTAGTTCGCAACGGCAGAGAAACGCTTGTCAAAAAGCCGAAGGCTCCTGCTCTTCTTAAGGGTCTCAACTCTCAGAAGAACATCATGACCGATCATGATTCTCCGCAAAAGCGCGGCGTTTGCACAGCTGTTAAAACCGCAACACCGAAAAAGCCGAACTCAGCTCTTCGTAAAATTGCCAGAGTACGTCTTACCAACGGTATTGAAGTTTCAGCTTACATTCCCGGTGTAGGTCATAACCTTCAGGAACACAGTGTTGTTCTCATCCGCGGCGGCCGTGTTAAGGATCTTCCCGGTGTGCGTTACCATATCGTACGCGGCACACTCGATGCTCAGGGCGTTAACGGAAGAATGCAGGCCCGTTCAAAATACGGTGCTAAGCGTCCTAAGGCTGCTAAAAAGTAATTCTGCAAAAAACGCAGAAAAATCCGCATAAGTGCGGAAAACCTAAACTGACAAATCTTCTTGCAGGCTGACGATTTTTCAAAATCGTTCAAGATGTGAGAGTGTATATAGACTATATACGCCTCTCATTGGTGCCGACGGGAATTTGTCACTCGAGTACCTATGATATCATTACTATGAAG
>JBJFHW010000237.1:0-2241 GCA_051893965.1 Acutalibacteraceae bacterium | reverse complement strand
TCGCCGTCTGCGGACGGCGCCAATGGGCGTTGCCCCTTGACCCCACAAGCTTTTTGAAAAAAGCTTGGCAAAAACTTTACTCCTTTTTTCACTCACTTTCCCTCGCGGCGTAATTGTGATGATTATCACTCTCTGCCCCGCGTGAGCAAGCGGGCGGTGCCCGCCGTAATCACTGCAGGCTTGGTATGCCTTATACATAGCCGACAATGGAAGAAATCAGGATGATCACTAATATTACGGGGCAAACAAACTTAATCATGAAATTATATAGCTTTTTGCTTTTGAATTTGCCGGAGGATTCCACTTCTTCTTCAACGGCTTTCGGCTTGACAATGAAGCCGATGAACAAGCAGGTCAGCAAGCCGACAACAGGCATGAGAATATTGTTGCTGATGAAATCAAAGAAATCAAGAAAATCTTTTCCGAGAAGCGTAATATTGCTCCACACTCCGAACCCGAGCGATGACGGAACAGCAATCATAAACGCAAGCGCAAGAACAATCAGACAGCATGGAATTCTTTTCAGCTTTGTTTTTTCACATATGACGCTTACAATCGTTTCCATAAGAGATACCGAGGAGGTGAGCGCCGCAAGGAAAACAAGAATAAAGAATACTGCGCCGATAACCTGACCGCCCGCCATGGAAGCGAAAACTTTCGGCAGTGTTACGAACATAAGCGTCGGCCCCTGCTGAAGCTTGCTTGTGTCGCCGCCGGAAAACGAAAAGACCGCGGGAATAATCATAACACCGGCAAGAAAAGCAATTAAAGTGTCAAAAGTTTCAATTCTGCGAACGGAACGCTCCAGATCATCGGTCTTGCTCATGTAGGAACCGTAGGTGATCATAATGCCCATGGCAAGCGACATGGAATAAAACAGCTGACCCATCGCGGCAACAACCGTTTTCAGCGAAAATTCACTGAAGTTCGGCTTGACATAATAAACAAGACCGTCAAGCGCTCCGGGAAGCGTTAACGAATAAATTGCAATCACAACCGTCATAACGGCAAGAACCGGCATAAGCACTTTGCTGACTTTTTCAATGCCGTTCTGAACGCCAAACATGATAATGACGGCAGTTATTGAAATGAATACGGCAAGATAAATCAGCGGTGAAGTTGTCTGGCTGATGAAATTTCCGAAATATTCATCGCTTGCCGCACTCTGCCCGCCGCCTGTTGAAAAAAGAGCAACGAATTTTGTCACCCAGCCGCCGATAACACAGTAATAAGGGAAGATAATAATCGGCACCAAAGCCGCAACATAACCGATGAAAGAGAACCGCTTGTCAAGCGCTTTAAAAGCGCCGATACAGCTTTTTCCTGTTTTTCTTCCGATGGAAATTTCCGTAATCATGAGCGTAAAACCAAAGGTGACTGCAAGAATCAGATACACCAAAAGGAAAATGCCGCCGCCGTATTTTGCGGCAAGGTAGGGGAACCTCCATAAATTGCCCAGACCGACAGCAGAGCCTGCCGCCGCAAGAATGAAACCGAGTTGGCTTGTAAAGCCGCTTTTTTTCTTTTCCATATAAATATCCTCTCAACAAATCATTTTGCTCAAAGCAAAATCTGCCTGAGCAAATAACAGTTTTTTTGCGTGTTTTCATACTATACCACAAAATTGACAATACCGCAATATTTATTTTGAAAAATTAGTTTTTACTCACGCACTTTGCTCATGCACTTCGGCATGGCATCTTTCTTTTATTGTCAGTCTGCACCGGTAAAATGCAGGGTAGCTTAACTTTTGCATCGGCAGATCGGATAAAGGGTTTTTATTTAAAATCTACAAACTTCCCGACAGTGACGAGCTTGCTTTGCGGAATAAATTTTACCGTTTGCACAAAGTAAAAGCGCGACCGCACTTTTTCACTATTCCCTCTTACTTTTTACCTTCCAAAAATCCCGTCTGAGTCAGGGCAGAGTGAAAAGTGAAGAGGGAAGAGTGAAAAAGTAAAAACCCCGCTTGCTGAACGCAAACGGGATTTTTGGAGCGGATGACGGGGCTCGAACCCGCTACCTCCACCTTGGCAAGGTGGCGCTCTACCAGATGAGCTACATCCGCATCATATGGTGCCTCCGATCGGAATCGAACCAATGACACGGGGATTTTCAGTCCCCTGCTCTACCGACTGAGCTACAGAGGCATATGGCGGATCTGTTGACCCACCAAAAAATGGCGACCCGGAACGGGCTCGAACCGTCGACCTCTAGCGTGACAGGCTAGCGTTCTAACCA
>JBJFHW010000236.1:0-10618 GCA_051893965.1 Acutalibacteraceae bacterium | reverse complement strand
TGATAATGTGAAAAAACGTTTGCTGCAAACGGCTGACGGAAGTTTAAGCATAAAAAGTGAACCCGGTATCGGAACGATTGCTACCGTGCAATTAAAAGCGAGGTGAAAAGCATGCATATTCTGGCAGTTGACGATGAACAGCTTTCTCTTGACACACTGAAAGATGAACTGAAAATTGTTTTTCCTCATGCGGCAATTCATGATTTTCAAAAACCGAGTCGGGCACTTGATTTTGCCGGGGAACTGAAACAGAAGGAAGAATCTCTTTCATATGCTTTTTTAGACATTGAAATGGGCGGAATGAACGGTCTTGAACTTGCCGCAAAGCTGAAAGCTCTGCATCCGGATGTCATTTTGTTCTTCTGTACGGCATATAGCCAATATGCTTTTGACGCTTATGAAATCTGCGCAAAAGGTTATCTGAGAAAACCGATTGATGCAAAGGAAATTGAGCGGGTGCTTGACGAAATGGTGACGGATTGGCGCTCGGAAGCAAATGAACAGGCTGAAAAAAACATCAAGGTGAAAACTTTCGGTCATTTTGAAGTTTTTGTTGACGAGGTTCCGCTCTCTTTTGAAAGAGAAAAAGCAAAGGAATTACTTGCTTTTCTTGTTGACAGGCACGGTTCTTCGGTTACCACCGAGCAGATTGCAGGTGTTCTTTGGGAAAATGCCGTTTATGACAGAAAAACCAAAAACATGGTAACGGCAATCACCGCCTCTTTGAAAAAAACGCTCAAAAATGCCGGCATTGACGATATTCTGATTAAAACATGGAACCATCTGGCACTTGACATTTCAAAAATCAAATGTGACGCATATGATTTTGAAAACTGGGACGCTGTTGCCGTCAATTCTTTTCATGGGGAGTATATGGTAAATTATTCCTGGGCGGAGTTTACAACCGGAGAATATGTGAAAATACAGCAGAAGAAAAATGATAACGGCTGAATTTCTATTAGATAAAAGCAGGCAGGAACTTCATTAACGGTTCCTGCCTGTTTCAGAACAATTTTCGTTCTTTTATTTTTGAACTTCTTTTGAGTTTGCATAGATTTCATGCATTCTTTCATCGCCGAAATGCGAATCCAGATAGACTTCAAAGCTGTTTGAAGCCGGAAGACCTTCAGCGCGTTCGTTCATACGAAGACCTGCGCCGGCAGACATGATGCAGTCAAAAATAAAGAAAACAATAAAAGCAGCGGTTAAAATTTTACCTGCTTTAACCGGCAGTTTTTCAACTCCGGCAGACATAACGGGATAAATGAATTTTATCCAGATAACGCCCAGAATTCCCCAGAAGCAGGAATAAAGCAGGCATACTCTGCCGCCGATATTCATGAAGCGGTTGCTGTAATCCCAAGCGACCGAGCCGAAAACGATTTCCTGTCCGAGCGAGCAGATATATTCGGTCACGGTTCCGACAACGAATGAAACGGCGAAAATTTTATAGATCGGCGCATCGCGAAGCTTATAAAGCGCAATCGACAAAACAACGCCGCCCATGCCGTAGGCAACAGATAACGGCCCGTAAACCAGAGACTGGCGTGATTCAATATAGCCGTGGCGCAGATAGCACCATGCGGTTTCAACCACGAACCCTACAACGCAGCTGATGAGAAAAATCCAGACCAGTTTATCAAAACAAAGACCGTTTGCAAAGCCGTTTTCTTTTTGATTTTCTTTCTCATTTTCTCTTTCGGCGTTTTGCTGCGCCTGATGAGGAGGGAAGAGATTGCCGGTTTTTTCCATAATCATACATCTCCGAAAGCGTGAAACGCTGAATTAAATAACCGTTTGAGCCGATATAACTTTCCCGATTATTTGGTTAGATTATAATATTATTTTAGGCGCCAATCAATTAAAGAGGAATTAAACAAAATTCAGAACAATCAAAAATAATTAAAAAGAATTGTCAAATGCAGTCATATTCGGGAAAAGTGTAAACTTATCTTTCCCCTGACGCTTTTTTAGCAGATGTGTCGAAACGGCGTTGTTTTTCGGCGCTTAGTTTTTTTAACCATTCCATACAGCGACTTCATATGGCTTTTCGTCAATTCTTACAAAATTGATTCAATTAAATTTTTTGCCTTTACATTTTTTCGACCGTATGCTAAAATGAAAACAACATTAAAAAATTAATCTTTAAAAGCGGTACAGAGAGACCGATAAGATGAAATAATTTTTTTGCACGGGATATTTATGTGCATTTTTCGGTCTTGTCGGTTTCGGCAAGGCTTTTTTTAGTGGTGAAGAATATGCAGCCGATTTTAATGGACGAGCTCGGAATGAAGCGTGCTCTGATGAGAATTGCTCATGAAATAATTGAAAAAAACGAATCGGACAAAGATCTTTGCATTGTGGGAATCAAGCGAAGAGGCGAAAGCCTTGCCGGGGTAATTTCAAAAAATCTTCAGTCGCTCGGTGCGGCGGTAAAAACCGGAACCATTGACATCACGCTTTACCGCGACGATCTGACGCCGATCTGCTATGATCCGTCAATCAACAAAAGCGAAATTGATTTTGATATAAACGGAAAAACCGTGATCCTTGTTGACGATGTGATCTATACGGGCCGAACGGCGAGAGCGGCGTTGGAAGCGGTTCTGGCATTGGGCAGACCGAAAAAAATTCAGCTTGCCGTTCTTGTGGACAGAGGGCACAGGGAAGTGCCGATCAGAGCCGATTATGTCGGCAAAAACATTCCGACGGCAAAAAACGAAGTGATAAAAGTCAGCATTGAGCCTTATGAAAACATCAATCAGGTTCAGCTGATCAAACCGCAGGAAAATTGAATTTTTAAAGTCACTTCAGCAGTTAATTCAGTTAATGCTCATCAAGCTTTTGATGTGTATTATATAAATTGCCTTTGCGGCAGAAAAACCAGGAGGTCAAAAATGAAACTTATTTATGATGTCAAAGACAAACCCAAATTCGGGCAGTTGATTGTTTTTGCAATTCAACAGCTTCTCGCAATCATGGCGGCAACCCTTGTTGTGCCCATCATCATCGGCAACGGTATGCAGCCGACTGCGGCTCTTTTCGGCGCAGGCGTCGGAACTCTTGTTTATGTTCTTTTCACAAAGGCAAAAAGCCCGGTTTTCCTCGGCTCTTCATTTGCTTTCCTCGGCTCCATGGCAGCCGCTTTTGCAGGCGCTGTTTCCGTTCAGGCAGGCTATGCCGGACTTATCATCGGCGCTGTTTTTGCCGGACTTGTTTATGTTGTAATCGCTCTTATTGTTAAGTTTGCAGGCGTAAAATGGATTGATAAGCTGATGCCCAAACAGGTTATCGGACCGACCGTTGCCATCATCGGTCTTTCCCTTGCGGCAAACGCTGTCGGCGACCTCCAGAAAGGCAACTACGCCGTTGAAGTTACTCAGCAGGTTCTTGCCGACGGTCAGATTACTGATGTTGTAAGCAGCGTTCCGACTGCAAACACTCTTGTTGCTATTCTTTGCGGCCTTGTTGCTCTTTTTGTAACCATGATCTGTTCAACCTACGGTAAAAAAGGCATTAAGCTGATTCCTTTCATCATCGGTATTCTTTCCGGTTATGCAGTTGCCGCAATTTTCACTGCCATCGGCATCAAAACCGGCAACGATGCACTTCGCATCATTGATTTCAGCGTGTTCAGCGGCATTAAAGTTTTTGCGCTTCCCGATTTCACTTTCCTGACGGCGGCAAAAGGCATTAAAGATATTGATGCAAGCTATATCGGCACGGTTGCGGTTGCCTATATTCCGGTTTCCCTTGTTGTTTTTGCCGAACACATTGCTGACCACAAAAACATCTCTTCCATCATTGAAAAAGACCTCCTTGAAGAACCCGGTCTTCACAGAACACTTCTCGGCGACGGCGTCGGCTCAATCGTCGGTTCTATCTTCGGCGGCTGCCCGAACACAACCTACGGCGAATCGGTTGCCTGCGTTGCCATCACAAGAAACGCTTCTGTTTATACCATCATCACCGCTTCCATTCTTGCAATGCTTATCTCCTTCTTCCAGCCGTTTGTTGCTTTTGTTAACTCCATTCCGAGTTGCGTCATGGGCGGCATCTGCATGGCTCTTTACGGCTTCATCGCAGTTTCCGGTCTGAAGATGATCAAGGACGTTAACCTTGACGAGGACAAGAACCTCTTTGTTGTTTCCGTAATCCTCATCGCAGGTATCGGCGGTCTGACGCTTTCATTCGGCAAGGTAACCATTACCGAGGTTGCCTGCGCTCTGATTCTCGGCATTATCACAAACCTGATTCTTTCAAAAGCAAAACCCGAAACAGCAGAAGAAGATGCAGTTGAAAAGAAAGAAGTAAAATCCAAATAAACAAACATCTGTCAGATGTCGGAAAAGTGCCCGGTTGCGGGCACTTTTTTTATAAAAGTAATCTCTTAAAAACTTAAATTGAAAGGTGCTGTGATGTCTTGAGAGCTTACCTGAGAGAAAGGTTCGCTTTTTTGCTCATTATCGTTGACAAACGAAGCGTTTATCTATAAAATAGAACTTAAATAATATAAATAAAGAGGTAAAAAACTATGGCTGTTTTTAAAGCTTTCAAAGCAATCAGACCGACTGAAGAAAAGGCGGCTGAGGTTGCCGCATTGCCTTATGATGTTATGAACAGCGACGAAGCGCGCGAAGCGGTCAAGGGCAATCCCTATTCGTTTCTTCATGTTGATAAGGCGGAAATAGATCTTGATAAAGATACCTATATTTATGATGAAAAAGTTTATCTGAAAGCAAAAGAAAATCTTGATAAGCTTGTTTCAGACAAAATTCTTGTTCAGGACGAAAAACCCTGTTTCTATATTTACCGTCAGATTATGAACGGCAGAAGCCAGACCGGTCTTGTCGGCTGTGCATCTATTGATGATTATATGAACAATGTTATCAAAAAGCATGAATTCACAAGAGCCGACAAGGAACAGGACAGAATCAACCACGTTGATTATTGTGACGCAAACACCGGTCCGATTTTCCTTGCCTATCGTGAAAACGATGAAATCAGCGCAATCATTTCCGATTGGCAGAAAAACCATGCGCCGGTTTATGATTTTACCGCCGACGGCGTTGCAAACACGGTATGGGTAATCGACTGCGGCGAAACAACCGGGAAGCTTACCGCTTTGTTCGATCAGGTTTCCAATCTTTATATCGCAGACGGACACCACCGCTGTGCTTCGGCTGTTAAGGTCGGCCAAAAAAGACGCAGTCAGAATCCGGATTTTGACGGAAATGAAGAATTCAACTTCTTTCTTGCGGTTGCTTTTCCGAAAAATGAGCTTGCCATTATGGACTACAACCGTGTTATAAAGGACACAAACGGTTATTCTGACAGCGAGCTTATTGAAAAGCTCAGCGAAAAATTTGCGGTTGAAGAAGCGGAAACTTCTCCGTACAGACCGGAGAAAAAACACACTTTCGGCATGTATCTCGACGGAAAATGGTATAAACTCACGGCAAAGGACGGAACCTTTGATGAAAATGATGTTGTGGGCAGACTTGATGTTTCCATTCTTCAGAACAACTGCATAACGCCTGTTTTTGCCATTGAAGATCCGCGCACCGACAAGAGAATTGATTTTGTGGGCGGAATCAGAGGTCTCGGCGAGCTTGAAAAGCGCTGCAAAGAGGACATGAAGGTTGCCTTTTCCATGTTCCCGACATCGCTTGACGATCTGATGGCGATTGCAGACGCAGGAAAGGTTATGCCGCCGAAATCAACCTGGTTTGAGCCAAAACTTTTAAGCGGTCTGTTTATACACAAACTCAAATAAAAAAAGGCGGAGAAATCCGCCTTTTTTCAGTGTGGAGTGTATAACAGTGTGGAGTGTGGAGTTTGGAGTTAACCGCTCTTTTTAAGTTTGTGCAGTAGGGACACGGCGTGCCGTGTCCGCACAAAGCAGTAGAATAACTCCTACTGTTAAAATGTTGTATAATGATAGGTAAACATCATTTTAAAAATTTATAATCAGGAACTCTGTTAAAATTTTCAGCAGAAATTTTCAAGTTAAAATAACTCCACACTCCACACTCCAAACTCCACACTGAAATAAGCTCCACACTGTTATATAAATCAATCGTAGTTAAAACTGGGGGTTTAACATGAAAACCGAAAAACTTTATGACCTTGACAGCTATGTTACGGACTTTGAATGTCAGGTTCTTGAAACTTATCAAAACGATGACAAGCTTATTGTTGTGACCGATAAAACCGCTTTCTTTCCCGAGGGAGGAGGGCAAAGCTCCGATGTCGGCGTTTTAGGCGGTCTTGAAGTTTGCGATGTTCAGATTGAAAACGGAAAGATACTGCACATCGTTGATAACTTTGAGGAAAACGCAGACAAAATTGCCGTCGGAGATTGCATCACGGGAAAAGTGGATATGCAAAAACGTTTCTCGGATATGCAGCAGCATTCGGGCGAGCATATTTTTTCGGGGATTGTTCATTCGCTTTTCGGCTATGACAATGTCGGCTTTCATCTCGGCAAAGAGGCTGTAACGCTTGACTTTAACGGCTTGTTTACAAAAGAAGAAATCTGCAAGGTTGAAAAGCTTGTCAATAGGGCAGTCTGGGACAACAAGGAAATCCGCGTTTTCTATCCGACGCCGGAAGAACTTGAGACTATTGAATATCGCAGTAAAAAGGAAATCAACGAAGCGCTCAGACTGGTTGAAATTCCCGGCGTTGATATGTGTGCCTGCTGTGCGCCGCATGTTAAAATGACCGGCGAAATCGGTATGGTTGAAGTTTTAAGCTTTGAAAAATTTCGCGGCGGAACGCGTGTTTCCATTCTCTGCGGCGAGCGCGCTCTTGACGACATCAGAAAAAAGCTTGATGAAAACCACAAGGTCAGCAATTTGCTTTCTGCAAAGGAAACCGAAACCTTTGATATGGTAAGTAAAATCAAAAACGACAATGCACAGTTAAGCTTTGAGCTTTCAAAAGCAAAGCTTGATTTGCTCAAAGTCAAAGCCGAAAGCATAAAAGAAGAAAAAAGAATTGTTGTTTTCAGCAGTCTTTCAGACACAAATATGCTTCGTGAATACGCAAATATTTTAAGCAAAAAAGCGCAGGATTTTGCGGCGGTTTTCGGCGGCGAAAAGGATCATTATAAATATGTGATCATCACCGCCGGCGATTTTGACATCAACGCTTTGTGCAAAGAGTTAAACAGCCGTTTTTCGGGCAGGGGCGGCGGTAGAGACGGAATTGTTCAGGGAAGTCTTTGCGGCAAAAAAGAGGAAATTGAAAACACTTTGATTTCTTTTTGAATGAAACTGTGATAATTTTTATAATTATATATAAAGAAAAGAAACCGCCGAATCGGCGGTTTCTCCATTTTAAAATTTCAAATTTTAAAACAGTAAATTGGAATTATTCACCTACTGTGATGTCAGCAAGCGGGCTGTCATCTTTGAGAACTGTTTCCTTTGCAAATGCCCAAAGCTTGTCAAACCATGCAACGATAGCTGCCCAGTTATCCTCAAGGAATGTTTTAAGTTCAGCAAAAAATTCTGACATTGTAATTTCCTCCTATTACCTGATATTTGCTTTTGGTATATCTACCTTTAGCTTGCCTTTATTTTACAACATGCTTTAAATAATGTCAATAGTTAATTCAAAAAAAATTCATTTTTTACCGTTTTTAATTTTTTTCCGGATTGATTATTACGCTTTTTTGAAAAAAATCCGCCTTTATGAATCAAGACGGATCATGAAAATTGAAAACTAAAATAAGTGCAGTGGATTATTCTTCGCCGAGCTTTGCAAAAATTGCCTTGCACATTTCAACAAATGAATCAATAAGAGCGCAAATGTCGTCCCAATATACTTTTACAAATTTGAAGAAACCGTTATCCATCTCAAATCCTCCTTTTCATTCGTTTATCATACGAATCATTTTATTTAATATGATTTTAGTATAGAATTCAAGATAAGTCAATAGATAATTCAAAAAAAGTTCATTTTTAACTTTTTTTAACGCTTTTAAAGTAAAAAAACAAAAAAATCCGGGAGTTTTTCTGCTTTTAAAAATATTATGTATTTTTGTAGATGTTTGTCTGATATTTTATGACGAAAGACTTGAAAATATTAAATCATTATGATATTATTTAACAAATTATTAACTTGTGAGGAAAAGAATATGAAAAAGTTTGTTTCAACTTTTCTTGCTGTTATTATGATTTTATCATCTGTGACGGCTTTTGCATTTGCTGCGGATAACAACCGCGATATTCCTATCATCAGAGTAACCGGATACGGTCCGGATATTCTGGCCGCAGACGGCAGCGTCATTTATCCGCCCGAAAGCAATTATGACATCGGCGAATATGTCAAGCAAGTAACTCCCGGAATTCTCAAAGAACTTGGCATAAGTCTTCTGACCGATAAATGGGATAACTATTGTGATTCGCTGTATGAAGCAATTGCAAAGCTTTATGAGGACTTTCCGGTTGATAAAAACGGTGAGGTAACAGACGGATCATATGCCTGCGATGTTTACAGAAACGAAGAGACACTCAAGAATATCCGCACGTCAAATTATAACACTTATGAACTGGATTTCCGTTATGACTGGCGTAAATCTCCGTTAGATGTTGCGGACGAACTGAACGATTATATCAATACGGTTATTGAAAAAACCGGTCATAAAAAAGTTGCCCTTTTCGGCAGATGCCTCGGCGGTGCTATCATTTCCGCTTACATTGCCGAATACGGAACGCAAAAGGTTGATTCCCTTGTTTATTACGCAACAACCGTCAACGGCGGTGTCGGAACGGTTGATGCACTGTTTACCGGTGATGCTTCCTTTGATCCGGAGGCTGTTGACCGTTTTGTTAATTATTATGTTAACAGAAAAGGGCTAAGCGGAGATGAAGTGATGGACGATTTTATCATTGCACTTTGCTCCATTTTGACCTATTGCAAGGTTCTTCCCGCCGCAGAAGATGCAATTGAAGTTATTTATGCAAAGGTTAAAGAAAATGTTGTTCCCAGACTTTTGCTTGCCTGCTACGGCGGACTTCCTTCGTTCTGGTCAATGGTAAGCCCGGAATATTATAACAAGGCAAAGGCTTTTGTATTTAACGGCAGAGAGGACGAATATGCCGGATTTATCAAAAAGATTGATGATTACAAAAATAATGTTCAGGATAAAATTTCCGGAATTCTCAAAAACTTTGAAAACGAAGGCGGTCGCGTTGCAATACTTGCAAAATACGGACTCAATGCTCCGCCCATTTGTCAGAATCCCAACGCACAAAGCGATGCAATGGTTTTGACGAGCAATCATTCGTTCGGTGCAACCTGCAGTGACATCAATAAAAAGTTTTCGCAAAGCTATATCGATCAGGCAACACAAGCAGGAACCGAAAAATATATCTCTCCCGACAAAAAGATTGATGCGTCAACCTGTCTGTTCCCTGACACAACATGGTTTATTAAAAACTGTCCTCATTCCGGAGAATGGCCTGAATATATTGACGAACACCTGATCCTGACATTCATCGAAGGGCAGGAAAGGCTTACTGTATGGGATAACGCTGACTGGCCGCAGTATATGAATTACAATATGAAAACAGGTGATTTTTCAGATGTTACCGCAGATGAAAATGAGGATTCACGCTGGACAAACAATATTATGCAGGCTTTAATCAGATTCCTTGCAACATTAATTAAAGTTTTTGCACAATTAATTTCAAAATCGGCATAATACGATCAAAGTGAATGATTAATAACAGTACTGTGTATAAATGAAAGTGCACAGTACTGTTAATTTTTTACTATTTTCATATATTTGTGAACATTCAAAAAGCAAAACAAAACTTGTTAACATTTTTGCAAAAAATAACACATAATCCATTGACTGACAATGTCCTTCGTGTTATTATGTTTTTATCAATTATAAGAAAGGGAGTTTTTTATGAAGAAAATCATTTCATTGCTTCTCGTTTGCTTACTTGCTTTCACACCTTGTGTGTGTTCGGCAGTATCCTGCGATGGAGAGACGAAAAAAAGTATCCGACTTGTTGTTCCCGAAGATTGGGAAATGGACATCGGCGACAGCCGAAGCGTTGAGGGCGTCTTCTCGGATTCGGTCAGCAACCGCGTGCTCTCCTGGAGCGCCGAGCCTCAATCCGTTGCAACGGTTGACGAATGGGGACGCGTAACCGCAGTAGGCGAGGGCAAAGCCACCATCACCGCCCAAAATTCCGACGGCTTAAAAGATTCGGTAACGCTCACCGTTGTTCAGAATGCAACCAAAGGTGTTACCAACAAAGCAAAGCATGATTATGCTCTCGGTGCGGTCGATGAAGTTGAAAATCTTCAGAAGATTGTTGACCGCTATGCAAAATCCGAGGCGCAGGAGGTTCCCGCTGCCGTTAAAAACGAAAACAACTATACAGCATCTCAAAAAGTAACAACAGCTGACGGAGCCGTTTGGGAAATCACAAACTACGGTGTGCTTCGCACCGACGAAAATGCGCCGACAGACAGAGATAAGCAGCAGCGCTTTATGGGCGACCGATATTTTTATTCCGCCGACACCGGTGACGGCAAGGTGCTTGCCATTTTCCCGGACGGCGCAAACGGCATCTGGACTGTAATGGCAGAG
>JBJFHW010000235.1:0-10675 GCA_051893965.1 Acutalibacteraceae bacterium | reverse complement strand
GTTGTGGTAAAAGGCACGCCGAGAGTTTATCATAATCTCAGAGAAGAAGCAGAAAAAATACTCGTACAGTTAGAAGAGCTGAAAAACACAAAAGCAGACCCGGGCGATCTGCTTGAAACAATCCGATACTTAACCGCCGTGCTTGACGGCTTCAAAAATATAAAAGAATAAAAAAAGATAGGAGAAAAAACTTATGGAAGAAAAATTGTTTTATAATGTAAATGATATCATGGAAATTTTTGGAATTCAAAAAACATGTGCATATAAACTAATCAAAGAACTGAATGCGGAATTAACGGAAAAAGGATATTACGTCCATAACGGCGTGGTCAATGCGAAATATTTCAGGGAGAGAGTGTATATCTAATAAATAGAAAACATTACAGAAAACAATGTAGGCGGCTTTGACGGTCGTCTGCATTGTTTTTTACAATTTTTGTTAACATTGACTTTTTTCGTGGGTTCCTATATAATGTGAATGTGGCAAAATATCTGATTAAGGAGAAAAGATTTATGAAAATTTTGGACCATGTTAAAAACAAGGGAATAACGGTTTGCCCTCAGTGCGGCAAAAAGGTTGATGACGACATGCTGTTTTGCCCTTATTGCGGCTGTGAATTGAAGAATGATGATTTGATCGTGCCAGAAGAAGAGGATAATGAAAACGAAGGCTTTGACTCCTCAATGTTTATGCACGAATCGGATAGAAAGGCTCTGAAAGCCCTGAAGGCAATTCCTGGATTTACGCCTTTACTGAAATCTTTTATGTCGATTTGGAATGAGCGGCAGTTCAGAATAGAAAATCTATCCGGCAGTATCCGTCTGAGCGAAAAACAAATGCCAAAATACTATAATATGCTTCCTCCGATTTGTGAAAAGCTCGGAATCGCTGTACCGGAGTTATATTTAACACTTGATGTTGTGCCGAACGCATGGACAAGCGGCGACACCAATCCGTTTATTACAATCACATCGGGTCTTATTGAAACAATACCAGATGAGTTGATCCCAACAGTTCTTGCTCATGAATGCGGTCACATTGCTTGCCATCATGTATTGTATCAGACCATGGGCAGAATGCTTATGGATGCAACGGCTTTAGGTGCCAGTTTTCTTCCGCTTGGACTCGGAAAATATCTGTCAATACCTTTACAAATGGCTTTCTATTATTGGATGAGATGCAGCGAGCTTTCGGCTGACCGTGCTGCGGCGTACTATGACGGTGGTAGTGAAAAACTTGTTGAAATGTGCATGAGATTTGCCGGCTTTGACAAGGATATTCCGGAAGAAGCCAGCAAGGAATTGTTTATGCAACAGGCGGTTGAATATAAAGAAATGGTTGACAGCAACAAATGGGACAAGACACTTGAATTTTTAATTCTACAAAGCCAGACACACCCCTTTGTATCGTCAAGAGCATACGAATGTCACGAATGGACAAAAACGGATGATTTCAAGAATT
This sequence comes from Acutalibacteraceae bacterium, assembly GCA_051893965.1. Classification (GTDB taxonomy): domain Bacteria; phylum Bacillota; class Clostridia; order Oscillospirales; family Acutalibacteraceae; genus UBA6857. The sequence goes on along the minus strand of JBJFHW010000235.1, from coordinate 9,213 downwards.
TGATTTCAAAGCATTAAACATATTCTAGTAAATCAAAACAAGAGACGGACAAAAATTGCCCGTCTCTTGTTGTATTATATAGCAAAAACTTGACCAAAAGAATAATTCCCCGTGGCTTTCAGTATCAATTTTAGTATCAACGCCCGATAAAAACACCCCGGAAGCCCAGTAAATAAGGCATTCCGGGGATATGGTCATTATTCCCACTCAACCGTTCCGGGCGGTTTAGAAGTAATATCATAAACCACGCGGTTAACATGCTCAACTTCGTTTGTAATCCTGTTAGACACTTTTGCAAGCAAGTCATACGGTATCTGTGCCCAGTCGGCTGTCATAAAGTTGTCGGTTGTAATCGCTCTGAGCGCAATAAGGTGATCATAGGTTCTGTGGTCACCCATAACACCAACAGTCATGACGTTCGGCAAAACGGCGAAAAATTGGCTGAGATTCTTTTCATAGCCCAATTTTGCCATTTCCTCACGGAAAATTGCATCTGCTTCCTGAAGAATTTTCACCTTTTCTTCGGTGATTTCACCAATGATGCGTACACCAAGACCGGGGCCGGGGAACGGCTGACGCCAGACAAGCTCTTTCGGTATGCCGAGCTTTTCGCCGACAGCACGAACCTCATCTTTGAATAAATCGCCGAGCGGTTCAATAACATCGTCAAACTTGATGTCGTCGGGCATTTTAACCTTGTTGTGATGCGTCTTTATGGTATCTGCATTACCCTTGCCGCTTTCAATGCGGTCGGGATAAATGGTACCCTGAGCAAAGAAGCCGCCGTCAGCTTCTTCACGGATTTTGTCCCAGAAAACTCTGTAAAACTCTTCGCCGATAATGTTGCGCTTTTCTTCGGGATCGGTCACACCTTTGAGCTTTGCAATAAACTCATGACCGCAGTTGACTCTGACAAACTTCATGTCAAACAGCTTTGTGAAAGTCTGTTCAACAAAATCGCCCTCATCTTTTCTCATCAGTCCCTGATCAACAAAAACGCAGGTCAACTGATCGCCGACAGCACGGCTGAGAAGAGCTGCGGCAACACTGCTGTCAACGCCGCCGGAAAGACCGAGAACCACTTTTTTATCGCCGATCTTTTCACGCAGTGCCTTGACGGTGTCGTCAATAAAGCTGTCCATAATCCAATCGCCCTTGCAGCCGCAGACATCAAAAACAAAATTTCGAAGCATCTGACTGCCGAACTGTGTGTGGGTAACCTCCGGGTGAAACTGAACCGCATAAATTTTCTTTTCGCTGTTTTCCATGGCTGCACACGGACAGTCGTTTGTGACGCCGACGGTTTTGTAGCCGTCGGGCACTTTTGAAATGTAATCGGTGTGGCTCATCCAGACAACACTTTTTTCCGGCACATCTTTGAAAATGACGGACGAAGTGTCTGCCTTGAGTTCAATTTTGCCGTATTCGGAAACCGGAGCTGTTTCAACCTTGCCGTTTTCCATCCAAGTGATAAGCTGACTGCCGTAGCAGATTCCGAGAACGGGTATGCCAAGAGACAAAATTTCTTTTGTATAATGCGGGCTTGCTTCATCATAAACCGAATTCGGTCCGCCGGTGAAAATGATGCCTTTATAATTACCCTCTTTGATTTTTTCAATATCTTCTTCATAAGTGAGAATTTCAGCATAGACATGAAAATCTCTTACTCTTCTGGCTATCAGCTGATTGTACTGACCGCCGAAGTCGAGAACAAGAATTTTTTCGTTTGCCATTGTCGCCACTTTGCAAAGTTCTTAATGCTTTAAAAACCTTGACGCTTCCTTTCTGCTTAAATTCCGCTTAAATGCGTTTTATCTTTTGATGATTTCTTCTCTCTTCGGACCGTTTGAAACATAGGTGATTTTTACACCGATCTGTTCTTCAATAAAGTTAACATAATCCTGCGCTTCTTTCGGAAGCTTATCGAATTCCTTGATTCCTCTGATGTCGCACTTCCAGCCCGGCATCGTCACAAGAACGGGCTTTGCCTTTTTGAGAATCGGTGTTACGGGGAAATCTTTTGTAACTTCGCCGTCAATTTCATAACCGACGCAAAGCTTGATTTCGTCAAGATATGACAGACAGTCAAGAGCCGTTAAAACAACCTGCGTTGCGCCCTGTGCTTCAACACCGTATCTGGTTGCCACGCAGTCAAACCAGCCCATTCTGCGCGGTCTGCCTGTTGTTGCGCCGAACTCGCCTGCGTCACCGCCGTGAATACGCATCTGCTGCGCTTCTTCGCCGAAAATTTCGCTGACGAATTCGCCTGCACCGACTGCACTTGAATATGCCTTGGAGACAACACAGATATCTTTGATTTCATAAGGCGGGATTCCTGCGCCGACTGCGCCGTAGCCGGCAAGTGTTGATGAGGAAGTAACCATCGGGTAAATGCCGAAATCAGGATCTTTCAGAGAACCAAGCTGACCTTCAAGAAGAATGTTTTTGCCGTCTTTGATTGCCTGTCTGATGAATTTTGCCGTGTCGCAGACATATGGCTTGATCATTTCGCGGTATTCGATAAGAGTATTATAAACTTCATCCACATCAAGCTGCGGCTTGTGATAAACATTTTCAAGAATAAGGTTTTTCACTTCAAGAACTCTTGTCAGTTTATCTTTGAGATATTCTTCATCGAAAAGCTCGCAGATCTGAAAACCGATTTTTGCATATTTATCCGAATAAAACGGTGCAATTCCGCTTTTGGTTGAGCCGAAAGCATTTTGTGCAAGACGCTCTTCTTCGTAAGTGTCAAGCAAAACATGATAAGGCATCATAATCTGACATCTTTCGCTGACAAGAATGTTTACCTCAGGAACGCCGCCCGCTTTTACGGATTCGATTTCTTTAATCAGTCTCGGAATGTCAATGGCAACACCGTTGCCGATGATGTTGGTCGTGTGTGAAAAGCAAACGCCGCTCGGAAGCTGATGAAGTGCAAATTTTCCGTAATCGTTGATGATCGTGTGACCGGCATTTGCACCGCCCTGAAAGCGGATAACAATATCCGACTGTTCGGCAAACATGTCTGTGATTTTGCCTTTACCCTCGTCGCCCCAGTTAGCGCCGACAATAGCTCTTACCATTTTAAAATACCTCCGGTATCTTTTCATAATATTTTGTTCCGGCCGCAAACAGCCACTTTAACAAACATACTAAATTATAATCTATTTGACCCAAATAGTCAACATTTTTAAAGTTAAATACCGATTGTTATATAAATTTTTAATATATCAATTTAAAATTGCCTTAAGTGAGAATGAATATCAAATCTTCATTTAAGAATTCATCATTCTTTGATATACAATTTTGATTTTAACTATTGACGAATTTGTCGATAATGTTCTATAATTAGACAGCATAATTTATTTTTATGAGGTGACGAAATGAAAAAAAACATTGAATTCGACAACGGGAAAAAGGTCTTTCCGATTATTACATGCGTAATCGGAGCTGTCATAATGGTTTTGCAGCTGATCACAAGGCAAAACCTGATTGCCGTGGTTTCGGCAGGCTATTGCTGCATACTGTCGGCAATTATACTTATTTCACTGATCGCTAAAAAGAAAGTTTATCTGACAATGATTCTCGGCTATGCGTTTTCAAGTCTCGGCACTGTGCTTTTCCATGTTATCTGGGGCGCAGACGCAGGCTTCGGAGCAATCACAAGCGGCAAAGCCGGATTTTCAAGCGCAGAACATACTCTGATGACGGGCGACGGCAATTTATTTACAAGAATTCTCGGCAATCTGATTATTGTTCTTCCGACCGCCATTGCGCTCTGGGGACTTCTGTTAGTTGCCAAAAAAGCGTTTAAATCCGGCGCTTTGAAAAAGGTTTTCAGTGCTGTTTTAAGCGTTCTTCTGGTCGGCTCTTCCGTTTTCTATGTTCTTACCATGAATATGCGCACAAAGCCTGTTACCGAAAGAATGTGGGAAGGTCATGACGACTATCTCAAAGGCGTTGACAAAAGCACCGAAAGCAAGCCCAATGTTCTTGTCATTCTTATGGACGACCTCGGCTACGGCGACGTTTCTCTCAACGGTGCAATTTATGACACCCCGAACATTGATTCCATCGGTGAAAACGGTCTGAACTTTGAAAACTTCTATTCAAGCTATTCCGTATGCTCCCCTGCCCGTTTTGCGGCACTGACCGGAAGATATCCTTACAGAGGCTATGCCGATAACGTTATTTATCCGACCGTAAACTGCTTTACACCTTTTGCTCAGACAAGAATTTTTAACAGTGTTGAAATGCTCAACAACACCGACGGTATGCTCGGCGATGAAATCACAATTGCTGAAGTATTCCAGAGTGCAGGTTATAACACCGGCTGCTTCGGCAAATGGCATCTCGGTGACTACGGCGAATATCTTCCGACCAATCAGGGCTTCGATTATTTCTACGGCAGTCACCATGTTAACGACATGAAGCCGTTCTATCATGTACGTGAAGAAAACGGCGAATACACAATTGTCCGCGGTACGGACGAACTGAAAGATCAGTCCAACGCAACAAAATGGATTCACGAAGAAATTTCAACCTGGATTACCGACAAAGTCGAAAACAGCGACGAACCGTTCTTCGCTTATTACACAACGCCGTGGCCGCACGCTCCGGTTTATGTCGGCGATGAATTCAAAGGCTCAAGCGGAATGGGTACCTATGTTGACTGCGTGACCGAATTTGATTCCTATCTCGGCGAATTGTTTAACACCATGGAAGAACTCGGCGTTCTTGAAGACACAATTATTATTTTCACAAGCGATAACGGTCCTGCTCTGGAAGGCTCAACGGGCGAGCTGAGAGGCGGAAAATATCTCGCTTATGAAGGCGGACAGAAAGTTCCGTTCATGATCAGATGGGACAACAACAACGGCATTTTTGAAAACGGCGGAACAAGAAGCCAGAGCGCAACTTTGGTTGACCTTTTCCCGACCCTTGTTGACCTTTGCGGCATAACCGGAAATTCCGGTCAGGAGCACTATCTGCCGACCGACAGAGAAATTGACGGCGTTTCCATGCTTTCTCTTCTTCAGAACGACAGCGTAATTCATACAAAGGAAACCCCGATTCTTCACATGAAGAGAAGAAAGGTCAAAGCCATTCAATATACCGTTGCAACCGAAGACATCAAGAGCCGTGAAGAATATAAGGATTATGACTATTCGGTTCTCAATGACAATGACTATATCACCTTTAAATATTTCAAAAACATTCAGAACGACAACTCAGCTTTCTTTGATAAATACCGCAAGAACTGGCTTCATATTCTCACCGACGATGTAGGAGAAAACTACAATCGTACTCCCGCCTATCCGGAGATTTCGGCTGAAATGAAAGCAGAACTTGAACAGATTCAGAAAGATTTTGAAAGCAACCCGAGAGGAATTGTGAAATAATATGCCGCCGCTTTCAATTATGGTAAAGCCCGCCTCAAGCCTTTGCAATTTAAGATGCAAATACTGCTTTTACTGCGATGTTGCTTCCGTGCGCGAAGATTTCAGTTTCGGTGTTATGAAAACCGAAACCGCCGAAAATCTGATCAGATCCGCCCTTTCCTTTGCAGACGGCGAAAGTGTTGCGTTTGCGTTTCAGGGCGGCGAACCGCTGATTGCGGGAATGGATTATTTCTCCTTTTTCGTTGAGACGGTTAAAAAATACAACGAAAAGAATTCGCGCATTTTTTACAGCATTCAGACAAACGGAACACTGCTTGATGATGACTGGGCAAGATTTTTCACAAAGAATGAGTTTTTGGTCGGACTGAGCCTTGACGGAGACTATGAAGCCAACCGTTTCAGGCTCACAGCCGACGGGCAGAACTCTTATTACAAAATCATAAGAGCCGCCAACAAGCTGAAAAAACACAAAACCGAATTTAACATTCTGACCGTTTTAACAGGCTCCTGCGCCGAAAATGCAACACGAATTTACAAATATTTTCGTGATAACGGCTTTCGCTACTTGCAGTTTATTCCCTGCCTTCGTCCGTTCGGAGACAACAGCGAAAGCGAGCTTTACATGACAAACGAGCAATATGCCGATTTCTTAATCAAAATCTTTAATCTTTATGTCAAGGATTTTGTGCGCGGAAATTATGTCAGCATCCGTTATTTTGACAACCTTGTCAGAATGTATCTCGGCGAAAAGGGCGAACAATGCGGAATGTGCGGTTTCTGTTCGCATCAGTTTGTTGCCGAGGGCAACGGAAACATTTATCCGTGCGACTTTTACTGCACGGACGAATGGCTTCTCGGAAACATCAATGAAACCGAGCTTTCGGATTTGGCAAAGAGCGAAAAAGCAACCGAATTTCTGCGTGAAAGTCTTGTGGCTCCCGAAAAATGTAAAAAATGTCCGTATTATCCGCTTTGCAGAGCGGGCGGCTGCAAACGCCAGCGACAGGACAGAGACTATTGCGAAGCGTACAAGAAATTTTACGGTTCATGTCTGCCGCTTTTCAGAATGTTTCATAAATAATGCATCAGCAATTATTTGCAATAATTGTAACGAAAAACACCTCCTTTTCATAAAATTTAATGAAAGGGAGGATTTTTTATGAAGAAAAACATACTTTCCGAAAAAGCGCAAAGCTTCATTTTACTGTGTTATGAAGTTTTTTCGGTCTTGCAAAAAGAAATTGAAACAATCAGCCAGCAAAAAAATATCGGCGAAAGCTTTTCAAAAACCGTTCGCCTTTTAAACAATGCCCAAATCAGGCTTTGCGAAAAAATTCCGGACTATACCGTCTATGTTCCGATTTTAAAGCTTTCAAAAAGCAACACTTCGCTTCTTATTGAACGAAACAAACAGCTAAACCGCTGCAAGGAAGATTTAAGCCGTATTCAAAACTCTGACGCGGCAAAAAAGCTTTATGAAAAACGAAACAAGCAAATTGAAAAGACATTGTTTTCAAAAGCAGAAAATGCGCCTCAATGCAAAAATGTTGAACTGTTATATATCAGCGCAATGCTTCTTTTGTGTAAGGCAACAGTTTCGGCGGCCAAAAATACATATCGCTTCGAGACCTGCGAAGCACTTGACAAAATTATTATAAAAACAATATCCGATGAGCAGGAAAAAATCAGAAAACTTGACTATCTGTTTCACTGCATCACCGGAAGATGAAAATTAATTCGGAATGCGCAATTAAAATAAGCAATCCGCCGACTGTTTCTTTTCAGCCGGAGGGTTCGTTTATTCATCTAAATAGTATTTTGCCTGCGCATTCCAAAGCTCGTTATATTTTCCGTTTTTCTCAAGAAGCTTTTGATGCGTTCCGTATTCAACAAGCCGGGCTTTATCAAACACGGCAATGTTGTCACAAAAAGTGCAGCTTGAAAGCCTGTGGGAAATATAAATTGCCGTTTTGCTTTGAACAAAGCTGTTAAAGCGGCTGTAAATTTCGCTTTCGGCTATCGGATCAAGTGCCGCTGTCGGCTCGTCAAGAATAACAATCGGTGCATCTTTATATAGTGCCCTTGCAAGATCAAGCTTTTGTGCTTCTCCGCCTGAAATTTCAACGCCCGATTTGTCCAGATCCTTGTATAAATGGGTTTTCTCAGCCTCTTTCATGCTCAGGACGCGCTCTTTGATGCTTGCCTTGTCAAACGCATCATACATTTTTTCCTTGTCATAGCTGTCGCCGGCATAAATGTTTTGTGCAACCGTTGTTGAAAAGATTTTGAAATCCTGGAAAACAACAGAATACAGCTTCATCAAAGCGTCTTTTGAATACTCCTTGATATTGATGCCGTTAATCAGAATTTCGCCGTCCGTCACATCATAAAAACGGCAAAGAAGTTTAATAAATGTTGTTTTACCGCTGCCGTTTCTTCCCACAACAGCAAGTTTTTTCCCGTCTTCAATTTTGAGATTGATATTCTTTAAGGCATAGTTTTCGCTGTTCGGGTATTTGAACGATACATTTTTAAATTCAATTTCAACTTTTTCGTCTGAATCAATGTCTTTTTCGCCGTAGATCATTTCATCTTCGGTTTTGATGATGTCAAAATAATAATTGATCAACGGCACCATTTCTTCGGTTTTTCCGAAAGTTACCGCCATTTGCATAATACCGTTTATAATCTGCATAAACGCACCGCAATAAAGCACAAGCGATCCGGTTGCAAAAAGTCCGTACAGACCTTTGACACCGATGAAAAGATAAACGCCGAAGCCGACCAAAGCACCGAGTACGGCAACAAACGAGCTTGAAAGTGCTGTTCGCAACGATGCTTTTCGCAGCACCTTTTCGCCGTCATTTAAAATGACGTCCGTTGCCTCATGTTCAATTAAACTTTGCTCTTTATAAAGCCGGATTTCCTTTCCCGTTTTGTAATCGGAAAACAAATCAATAAAGAAATAAAACAGGCGGTCGAGGCGGGAATATTCATCAGACGCCTTGAACCACGCTTTGTTCATTCTGATGGCAACAATCAGAATGATAACCACCATTACGGCAATTGCCCCGAAAATGGAAAGCAGAAAAACCGGCTTTTCAAAAAACGAATCTCCGGTTGTCTGAAATCCGATTTTAAAAAGCGGTATAACGATAACAGCCGCAATGATAAGCGTTAAAAGCCCCGAAACAAAATCACGCATCATCCATGAAAACTGAACAAACGAAGAAAAAACTCTGTTTTGCGCTTCGGAATGTTTGTGAATCAGTTCTTTAAAGTCATTATCCTCAAGCTTTTGATATTCGGTTCTATAAAGCTTGAAAGCAACATTTTCAAGCTCTTTGTTATACATAATCGAGCGGTATACATACTGAATGTCGCCGAGATAACTTGACAAAAACATCAGCACAAAATTAATGGAAACAGCCAATGCAATATATATTGCAAGCTGACTCATTTTTGCGCCAAGATCAAGCAAATCAATAATTTTTGCCGTGAACCAGATGTCAACAAACGGCAGAACAGCCGTGATAACCGCAACTGTCAGTAAGGTCGGAATCAGCCTTTTTTCAAGGCGGTGCATTTCTTTAAAAGCGGAAAAGAGCACTTTCATTTTTTTCATTATGCTTCATCCCCCTTTTGCTCTTTATAATAATAGCTTTGAAGCTGATACATTCTGTAATAGGCACCCTTTTGGGCCATAAGTTCTTCATGCGTTCCGCTTTCGGCAATTCTGCCGTCGGAAATGAATAAAATTCTATTGCAAAAACGCGTTGACGAAAGCCGGTGCGAAATGAAAAACGAA
>JBJFHW010000234.1:0-2269 GCA_051893965.1 Acutalibacteraceae bacterium | reverse complement strand
GGGAACTTCGGAAGAACATGAACGCCGATTTTGAGCGCTTCTTTTTCTTTCGGGTCATAGGCTGTGTCGCAGTCGATTGCGTGAAGAATATCGGTAAGCTCTGTTCCGAGGAAAATGGAGATAACAGCCGGAGGCGCTTCGTTGGCACCGAGACGGTGGTCGTTGGAAGCGGTAGCAACGCTGATTCTCAGAAGATCCTGATATTCGTTAACCGCTTTGATAACGGCGCACAGGAAAAGCAGGAACTGAGCGTTCTGATACGGTGTGTCGCCCGGCTCAAGAAGGTTTACGCCGGTGTTGGTTGAAATGGACCAGTTGTTATGCTTGCCGCTGCCGTTTACGCCTGCAAACGGTTTTTCATGAAGCAGGCAAACAAGGCCGTGTTTCTGCGCAACCTTTTTCATAATTTCCATGGTAAGCTGGTTATGGTCGGTTGCAATGTTGGTGGTTGCAAAAATCGGAGCAAGCTCGTGCTGAGCGGGAGCAACCTCGTTGTGCTTTGTTTTGGCAAGAATACCGAGCTTCCAAAGCTCTTCGTCAAGGTCTTTCATGTATTCAACCACTCTGGTTTTGATGGAGCCGAAATAGTGATCGTCAAGTTCCTGACCTTTCGGCGGCTTGGAACCGAAAAGGGTTCTGCCTGTATAGATAAGGTCTTTTCTCTGATTATAAAGCTTTTCATCAATGAGGAAATATTCCTGTTCGGGACCGACGGTTGTCTTAACCGATGTTACATCGTCGTTGCCGAAAAGCTTGAGTACACGAAGTGCCTGTTTGTTGATGGCTTCCATGGAACGAAGAAGCGGTGTTTTTTTGTCAAGTGCTTCGCCGCCGTAGGAGCAGAAAGCCGTGGGAATGCAAAGGGTGCCGTCTTTAATGAAAGCGTAAGAGGTCGGGTCCCATGCGGTATAGCCTCTTGCTTCAAAGGTTGCGCGAAGTCCGCCTGACGGGAAAGAAGAAGCATCGGGTTCGCCTCTGACAAGCTCTTTGCCGGAAAATTCCATGATGACACTGCCGTCGGGTGTGGGTGAAATGAAGCTGTCATGCTTTTCTGCCGTAACCCCTGTCATCGGCTGGAACCAATGGGTAAAGTGTGTTGCACCTTTTTCAATTGCCCAGTTTTTCATTGCGTTTGCAACAACGTTGGCAACGGCAAGGTCCAGATGCTTTCCGTCTTCAATGGTTTTCATCAAAGACTTGTAGGTTTCCTTTGGCAGTCTTTCTTTCATTGTGGCATTGTCAAACACCATGCTGCCGAAAAGTTCGGGAATTTTGCTCATAATTTATCTCCTCCAAAAAGAATTTTTGAAATAAAAAAAGGGCAACGAAGTCTATCGGTGACCTCGTTGCCATCTATGCTTTAATTATACACATAAAAAAGCTTTTGTCAACACTTTATACAAAAAATCGAATGTTTATTTGTACAACTTTTCTGCACAATTTGTCGAACGCTTTGTGCAGTTTCGCCTATCAGCGTTTAAAAAGCAGAAAACAGAGTGTTTAAAATGTTTCCAAATTCGATTTTAATTTATCATAATGAATTATTATTTCTTATAACTGTTGTATAATAATACAATTCTTATGCCTTTTCAGGCAATTTATAAAAAAGGAAGAAAAAAATGAAAAATGAAAGAAATGCAGGTGTTTTACTGCATATCACATCGCTAAACGGACCATTCGGCTGCGGCGTTATGGGCAAAGAAGCGTATGATTTTGCCGATAAGCTTTCAAATATGGCTTTTAAAACCTGGCAGGTTCTGCCTCTCGGTCATGTTGATTTTGCCTCCTCGCCTTATTGTTCGGTCAGTGCGTTTGCCGGAAATCCTGCGCTCATTGACCCGAGACAGCTTGAAAATGATGGACTTATTAGTCATGCAGATGTTCTCGAAAACGAATACAGCGGCTCTGTTTATCGCGCCGACAATGCCTTTGCTCTTGAAAAAAGGCTCCAATGCTTAAAAAAGGCATTTCAGAACATCGGAGAGGACACGAAAGCGCTTGTTGAACTTTTTGCAAAACAAAACCCGTGGGTCAAAGACTATGCGCTTTTTATGACGCTTAAAAACCGCCATGACCAAAAACCGTGGTGGCAGTGGGACGAAAAATTCGCCCGATATGAAAGCGCGGTAAAATATGCCGATGAATTTAAGGAAGAAACATCATTTTACACCTTTGTTCAGTATGTATTCTTCACGCAGTGGCGAACGCTCAAGGAATATGCAAACAGCAAAAACGTTTCCGTTCTCGGTGATATGCCGATTTATGTAAG
>JBJFHW010000233.1:0-2320 GCA_051893965.1 Acutalibacteraceae bacterium | reverse complement strand
ATTTCATGATTGATTTTCATAAAGTTTCAATTTCTGATGCACAGTGGATCAAGGAGAGACTGCGCGCCAGAAAAGATCTCGGCTGTGAATATTGTTTCGGAAATATTTTCAGCTATTCCAAAAAATCCGATATTTTTGTTGCCGATTTTGACGGTTGTCTGATATACAAAGCCGAATATGATAACTTGTCATCTTATTGCTATCCGGTCGGACAGGGCGATATAAAAAATGCACTGATTGAAATTGTTAAAGATGCGGAAAAAAGCGAAAGAAAAGCAAGAATTTTCGGGTTTGCTCAGAGTGATATTGAATTGATAAAAAACACAATCGGAGAAAAGTATGAAATCAGAGAAGTCAGAGATGCTTTCGATTATGTTTATAATTCATCGGATCTTATCAATCTCAAAGGCAAAAAATATCAGCCGAAAAGAAATCACATTTCATTTTTTAAGAAGAACAACAATTGGTCATACGAAACAATAAGCAAAGATAATATTCCCGATTGTCTTGCAATGAGTGAAAGCTGGCTCAATAGCAATGAAACCTCACCGCATGAAGATCTTGTGAAAGAGCTTGAGGTAATAAAATGTGTTTTTGAAAACTATGATGTGCTCGGATATGTCGGCGGTCTGATTCGTGTTGACGGAATTGTTGTTGCCTATACCATGGGCGAACCGCTCAGCGACGAAAGCTTTTGCGTGCATTTTGAAAAAGCTTATGCCGATATACGAGGTGCCTATCCGATTATTAATCAGCAGTTTGTTGAAAATGAACTCAGCGGCTATCTGTATATAAACCGCGAAGATGATGTCGGTCTTGAAAACCTCAGAAAAGCAAAGCTTTCCTATCATCCTGCATTTTTGCTTGAAAAATATGAGGTTGAGCTAAAAAAATAATTTTTGTTTGAAATTTTTAGAAAGGTGACCGTTATGCTTATCGCTTCGGAAGAAAAGTATATTGAAAATTTAAGCGCACTGTGGCAAAAAGTTTTTGGCGATGAACCGGACTATATTGATTTGTTTTTTAAAAAGCCATACTATAAAAGCAAGACCTTTGCCGCTTTTGACGGCGATAAAATTGTCAGCGTTCTTTATCTGATGCACAGCCAAATACGCTTTGACGGAGAAATATTTGACGGTTTTTATCTTTATGCTGCGGCAACCGATCCCGACTACCGAAAGCAAGGATTGATGGGAACACTTTTGCATGAAGCAGAGCAATACACAGCCGCCGCGGGTAAAAGCTATATTTCGCTTGTTCCCGCAAACGAACACCTTTACGACTATTATTCAAAATTCGGTTTTGAAACCGCTATGTATAAATGCTTTGGAAAATCCACGATTAATAAGTCGGATTATAAAATTAAAAAAGCAAATTCCTCTCAATATTTTAAAAAGAGAGATTTCAGAAACTTAAATATGTTCATCTGGAAAGATGAAGAACTTGACTATGTGCTTGACTGTTTTTCATATTATGATATAATACCGTATGTAACCGAAAAAACTGCCTTTATTCTTGACAGTGAAAACGGTATATTGAAAGAGCTTATGTGCACTGCGAGCGATTTAAGTGATGCGTTAGGTTCGGCCGCAGAACTTTGCTGTCAGGATACACTCACTTTTGAAAGCTATTTCGGCGCACAAAAAGTTCCTTTCGGAATGATTTATCCCGTAAATCCAAAACTAAAAAGGCAATGGAAAAAAGACGACATCTATATGAACCTTGCCCTTGACTGAAACGGAAGTGTTTTAAATGATTTATTGTTTTCTTGCAAACGGATTTGAAGAGGTTGAAGCCCTTGCTCCGGTCGATATGTTAAAAAGAGCAAAAAAAGAGGTTCTGACTGTCGCTGTCGGCGGTGAATATATCACTGGTTCACATGCAATCACCGTTAAAGCTGACACAACAATCGATCAGATTGTTCTAAGCGATAATTTGGAAGCCATTATTTTGCCCGGAGGAATGCCCGGAACAAAGAATTTGGAAGCAAGCAAAGGCGTTCAGGCTGCAATTGATTTTTGTGCTGAAAATAAAAAATATATCTGCGCGATTTGCGCCGCTCCGTCCGTTCTCGGACATAAAGGTCTTTTAAACGGCAAAGAAGCAATCGCTTTTCCCGGCTTTGAAGACGATCTTGAGGGTGCAAAAATCAGCAAGAAGCATGTTGTAACCGACGGTAATTTTATAACGGCAAAAGGGGCAGGCGTTGCCATTGATTTCGGCCTTGAAATTGTTAAGGCGCTTTGCTCACAAGAACTTTCAGATTCCATAAGAAAATCAATTCAATGCAAATAACCAATCAAAAGAACTTGCTGAGGAA
>JBJFHW010000232.1:0-42764 GCA_051893965.1 Acutalibacteraceae bacterium | reverse complement strand
AAATGGTGCCTGTGATGGTCAGGTTGCTTAACGCTTCTTCTTTTGCGCTTTGCGCAGCCTGCCTTATGGATAGACCGATGCAGGCAGAAAGAGTGATTGCAAGAACAATGATTCCGATTAGAATATTACGTGCCTTTGAGCGGCTGATACACCTGAGTGCATTCTTTAAAATATACATACTTCAATTCCTTTCGTTTGATTTTTGAACGCTCAAAATGAACCCCGATTTCGTATCGGTTCTTAAAAATCTTAAAAAAACATCTTTAATCAAACTTAATAATTTTATTTAATTCAACTTAAAATTTGATTTATCGGTTTAACGTGTTAAAGAAGCATGTACGCTGAGTTTATCCCGCCGAAACGGGCGCAGAAAGCTTTGAATAAAGAATTTTATCGCCGGCTTTTTTATAAGAGCGGATTTTAAAATAATATTTTTTGGAAGCGGCAAGATTTGTTTTACAATAACTTTTTGTGCTGACTGACTGAATGTTTTTAATCTGTTTATAAGTTCCGTCTTTTGACTGGGACATATAAAGAATATAGCCGCTGCAACTTGTCGGATTCCAGGTCAGCTGTGCCGAATTGCCGGATTTTTTTGCTTTGAGAGAAACGCCGTTCGGCACGGTTGCCGTGATGACCTGTGTGAAGTTTTTGCTGATATAAGTTTTTTCACCAACGGTTTTGTAGGCTCTGACGGCAAAAATATAGTCCGTTCCCGATTTGAGATTGTTGATTTTTAAGGTTGTTTTGCTTGTGTTGGCAACAGTGGTATATTGCTTGGTCTTCAGATAATATTTATACACTCTGTATTTTACGCCGCCGCTTGCTTTTTTCCATGAAAGTGTGACGCTTGTGTTCGTTTGTTTTGCAGTAAGACTCGCAACATCGGGCGGAATAATTTTATACGTCAGCGTCTTTTTGCCGCTGTAATTTCCTTTGAAAGTTACGGTGACGCTGTAAGACCCGATTGACTTTGAAGTTTTCGGAATTTTTACGTCATAATCTCTTCCGGCTTTCAGCTTTGCACCTTTGCTGTCACTGATTGTTAAAGCCGGCTTTTTGTCTTTCCCGTTATAAACGAAAGAATCAGCCGAAAGGGCAAGCTTTTTAATTTTGGCAATTGTAATCTGATCTGTTTTGCTGCTGCATCGGGTGCAGTGCCTTGATTGATAACCGGCAGAATCGGTTGTTGATTTTTTGTCGATGGTATATTTGCTTGAATAAGCGTGACCGAGAGCACTGATATAATCTTTTTTTGTAGCCTTGCAGACAGAGCAGGTCTTTGTTTTCTCGCCTCTTGCGGTGCAGGTGGGATTTTTTGTTGTTTTATATTTGCCGTAGGTGTGACCCTTTGCGACGATTGCCGTTTCGTCCGTAACCTTTGTGCATCGAAGACAGTGGCGTGATTTTATGCCCTGAGCTGTGCATGTCGGCTCTTTGTCAGTGGTAAAATCTTTTGAAAAGTCGTGCCCTAAAGCCGGAATAGAAGTGACGTTCTTCTTTTTTTCGCATCTTATGCAGTGATTGGATTTGCTGCCTTGAGCCGTACAGGTCGGTTCTTTATCAACAACGGTTTTTTCGCTGTAACTGTGACCGAGTGCGGGCACCTCTTTGGTTTCGGTCAGCCCGCAACTGCGGCAAACCAGAACGCTTTTTCCTGCCAAAGTGCAGGTCGCTGTTGTTTTTGTTGTTTCAAAGTCATGTCCGAGCGCAGGGATTGTTTCTGTTTTTTCGTCCGAACACTCGCAAACAAGCTTTTTGATTCCCTCGGTGTCGCAGGTTGGATTTTTTATCATTTCGGTTTGATAGGAATGAACGTGATTTTCGGAAAAAAGTTTAATATCAATGTTTGCGCTGAATCCGGTAAACTTGAGCTTCGCGCCGAGATAATATGTTTCTTCCGCCTTAAAATCATATCTGATAAAAAAGTTGCAGCTTTCTCCGCTTGTTTCATCTTGGGCGAGAATGTTAAAATCCTCATCGTAAACAAAGCCCACCGTGTCATAATTACCGATGCTTGTGAAACAGCAGGTTTCTGAAACGGCAGGAGTAAATTCCACAACTGCTGTGTCATAGCCGTTTACTGAAACGGTTACGGTTTGTCCGGGCAGAATTTTGCAAAACGCTTCTTCTGCACCCACGGCAAACAAAAGACAAACAGCGAGCAAGCAGCACGCCGAAATTCTGAAAAATGTTTTCATAAAACCAATCGCAGCACAAATACAGCCGATTTTAAAAACCAAAGCGACTTTTTGAACTTTTCCTTTCTTTTATTGAGCTTTTCAGAGCCGATGATAATCAAAATTTATCATATTTATCAAGAATCGACAATGCAATGTTAAAAAGTTTCACACGATTTTTTGATTTGTAAACCATGCAATCAGAGTGCATGTCGGGCTATTCTGCTGTTTTGGACGAAACAGAATTTTCACAGTGGTTTTCAAAAAAAATCGGGCTGAAAGTCATATCTTACGCAGTTGACAAAATATCATAAAAATATATAATTGAATCAGGGGCAGAAGCCAAAATCTGCCAATAAAAAACAAAAGGAGAAAATATTTATGGAAAAATTTTATGACGTACTTTCCGAAAAAAGAAAAGCAATTGCGACACCCGATAATGTTGTGGATTCAAACGGAAACGCTTATTTCGGAACCTTTGAAAAAGAATTTCCGCGCATGGATTTTTTGAAAGTAAACCGCCCGACGCCTTATCCGAATGCGCTCAACAAGGTGAAGCTTACGCTCTGGGAGGCTGTTGAAATCAATCTCAAAGATGTAATTTTGCTCACAGCCGTTTGCGACATGGGCATTTTCGGAACGGGTCTTACCGTGCTTTATGACAAGAAAAAGAAAAAAGTCACTTTCTGGCAGGATATGTTTTCCAAAAAATGCGCCGTTATTTCCGACACGCTTTTAAACGGTGATGTAACCGAATCTTTGGGTAAAAAAGTGAAGCTCAAGGTTGTCAACCATTTTGAAAACGGTCAGGCGTTTGTATCCGGCAGTGCGTCCGACAAGGAAAAAGGAAAAATCAGCTATGACATTTCGCTTGAAAGAGTTTCGCTTCCGAGCATTGTTTCCATTCCGTTCGGCGACAATCGACCGCTTTATTCGCAAAAGGATCTGTTCAAAGCAACAGGCTACATAGAAGTCAACGGCGTAAGATATGAAGCTGACGAGGACAGCACGGGAATCATTGACGACCACCGCGGCTATTATCCGTATAAGGCACATTATGACTGGGTAACGACCATGGGCAAAAACACGGTCGGCTCAGAAAAGCAGTTTTTTGGCTTTAACCTGACAAGAAATCAGTCGGTCAACCAGAATGATTTTAACGAAAACCTGATCTGGTTTGAGGGCAAAACAACTTTGCTTACTCCTGTTCGTTTTGAGCACCCGGAATATAACAAATGGCGCATCAGAGATGTCTATGGCATGACGGATATTATTTTCGACATCGGCGACCGCTTCATCATGCGCGTTCCGGCAGGCGTTATTGACATCAACTATCACATAACTTTCGGCGAACTGAGCGGCTATGTCTGCGACCCGGACGGCAACAAATATATTCTTGACGGCATGTGCGGCATTGGTGAGGATAAGAGCCTTAGGTTTTAAATAAAAAGCTATTTGGCGAGAAGCGTATATTCAGTGTGGAGCGTATATGAGTGTGGAGTTTGGAGTGTGGAGTGTGGAGTTAACCTCATTAAAGTTTGTGCAGTAGGAACATGGCGTGCCGTGTCCCTACCATAATCTGTTCTTTAAATTAATAATCAGAAACTTTGTTAAAATTTTCAGCAGAAATTTTCAAGTTGAAACAACTCCACACTCCAAACTCCAAACTCCACACTGATAAGGTTTCACGCTGAAAAGTACGCAGATTTAAAAATAAAAAAGCCTCCCGCAGTCTCGGTGTGAAAAGACTGCGGGAGCTTTTTATGTGAAAATGTGTGGAAAGAGGTTGGTTAGGCTGGATTATCAGTTGATCTCTTTTTTCAGCGTTTCAACAATGGAATCGTCTTTGAGCTTTCTGACGGAATAAAGCATTGTAAATCCGATGATGACAAACACAACGGCAATTACTGCAAGATAAAGCGGAATGTTTATCACAAACGGAATTTGTGCTTCACCAATCATCTTGTTAATCAAAAATTCAAACAGAAGGCTCAGCGGAATGGCGAAAACCAAAGCTTTCATTGCATAAAATGCGCTTTCAAGCATCACAATTTTGTTGAAGCCTTTCGGCGTTGTTCCGACGGATTTGAGCATGGCAAATTCTTTTCGTCTGAGCATAATGCCGGTGGAAATGGTGTTGATGATGTTGGCAACGGTAATCATTGAAATGAGGGCAATGAAACCGTAAATAAAGACTTCCATAACAAAAATCAAGGTTTCAATTGTCCGGAAATTTTCTTCAATATCCATTACCATCGTGTTGCCGAGCGAATACTGATCAATAAGTTTTTCAATTTCTTCTGTTACGCTTTCGTGCTTGTCGGTGACAACGCCGAAGTTGTATAAGCCGGATTCTTTGAAGTCCTTGTCATACATGCTTTCGGGTACATAAACAGACACATTGTTTTTCGGATTGAGCGAAAAAACAAAATTGTTTTTGTCATAATCAATAAAATCCGTAAGCTCAACCGAGTAATGATAGTCGTCATAGTTGTAATCAATTTTTTGACCGAGCATATTTTCGCTGAAAACCTTAGCGCTGTTTTGTTTGTGGCTGATGTTGTTAAGCAGTAAGCCCTTGAGAACACCTTTTTCATAGCATTTGTTAAAATCAATGGAATTCTTTTTGCATATTTCATTGAAAACATCATCTTCAATATAGTTGATATAAAAATAAGTCGGCTCGGTGAAAAGCTTTTTATAGGCTGTGGTGCAGTTGTTTTCGGCTGCAAGACTGTGGTCAAGATTTTTGTCCCCGGTTCCGTAAATATAAAGCGAATAGTTCGTCGGGTAAACATCTTTGACATCTTTCAGCTGTGAAATTTCACGCTTTAACAAGTCTTTCTGCGCATAATCAGCGGAAACTTCAACCTGATAAGGAATTTCCTGCTGATAGGAGTTTGCCTGCATGAAAATCTGGCAGAAATAATTGCACGAGAAGAACAAAATGACCGAAAGGGCAATGGAAGCGATGATCACCCTTGATTTTTTGCCGTTTCGCTTGATGTTCTTGTAGGCAAGCTCACCCTCATAGCCGAAGATTTTGCGGACGATTTTCGGTGCTTTCAGATTTTTTGCTTTAACCTTGATTTCGCTGTTTTGTCTGATTGCGTCAATCGGCGTGATTTTTGAAGCTTTTTTGGCGGGAATAAAAGAGGAAATGAAAATCGTTATGATGCTGAAAAGGACAATGAGCAAAATGACGGGAAGTGAAACAACGGTTTTCATTCTTATATCTGAGTCGGAAATTCCCATAATCATTCCGGTGGAAATGATTTTGTTCCCGACAACGCGAAGCGTAATGCCGATTCCGACAATGCCGGCAAGAATTCCGACGGGAATTCCGATTGCGCCGAGAATGAAACCCTCGTAATAGATGGATTTTCTTTTTTGCTTTTTTGTTGCGCCCACGGAAGCGAGCATACCGAGGTAACGCACACGCTCGGAAAGCGACATGGCAAAAGCGTTATAGATCAGGGCAACGCTTGCAATGATGATAAGCACAAGGACGATTGATGCAGCCGGAATGACGGCGCTCATAAGAAAACCGTCTTCATCGGCGGCAAGGAAGGTTTCAAGATAATCTGAGTTAATATAATAGTCTTCAAAGCCGTAGTCCGAAAGAATTTCTTTTGTGACATCAAGCGATTGGTAATTCAGCTTTGAAAGCTCGATTGTGGCAGTAAACGGCGCAGCCTTTTTTTCTGCTTCGCTCATAAAGCACAGAATGCCGGAATAACAAGTCGGATTGTTTGAATTTAAAATGGCGGTGATTTTATATTCCTTTGTTTCCTGCGTTTTAAATTCTTCGCCGGAACAATACATACCGGCAACAATACATTCTCCGCCGTTTTCTTTAAGCGTTCTGATTCCTGTCGGAATTTCAACTGTGTCGCCGACTTTCCAGTCAAGCTTGTTTTTTTCAATCAGCTGCTTTTCAACGGCAATTTCGTTTTCCTTTTGCGGAAGAACACCGTCATATTTGCAGGTGACGCATTGGTCGAAAAACATTGCGTTGCCTTTTAAAATGTCTCCCGTGCCGTTTCTGTCGCTCTGTCTTTCATCAAGAAGAAACGAAACGCCCTCGGCGCTTGTGCCGACATTTGAAATCCGGACATCTGATTTGAGCTTTTCATATTGCTCATAGCTAACGCTGTTAATTTTTGCTTCATAACGGCCGTCGGCAAAAAGAGTCAGGTCACCGAGCAGATTCAGAAGCGAGGCCGCCGCAACAAAAACCGCTGTAATCATGGCAACGCTGACGCAGATTCCGAGCGTTGTGACAACCGTTCTGCTTTTGTTTTCTTTTAAATGACGCAGGGTTAAAGTGTTTACGATATTCACGGCTGTTTCACCTCGTCTGATGTGATTACGCCGTCTTCAATGGAAATGACTCTGTCGGCGCAAAGAGCAATTTTTTCATCATGCGTGATGATGATAACGGTCTGACCGTTTTCTTTGTTGAATTTGCGAAGCAGGGAAACAATTTCCCGGCTGTTTTCACTGTCGAGGTTACCTGTCGGCTCGTCTGCAAGAAGAAGCGCGGGATTGTTCACAAGCGCTCTGCCGATGGAAACTCGCTGCTGCTGACCGCCGGAAAGCTCATTGGGAAGATGTGTCAGTCTGTTTTCAAGACCGAGCCTTTTGATAAGGTCTGCAATTTGCCGTTTGTCAACCTTTCTGCCGTCAAGAAGAAGCGGAAGCGTCAGGTTCTCTTCCACCGTAAGAATCGGAATGAGATTATAAAACTGATAAATCAGACCGATTTGTCTGCGGCGGAAAATGGCAAGTGCCGTTTCATCAAGTGTGGAAATGTCTGTGCCGTCAATGATAACCTTTCCGGAAGTTGCGGTGTCAACACCGCCGAGAATGTGAAGAAGAGTGGATTTGCCTGAACCGGACGGACCGATAATGGCAACAAATTCTCCTCTGTCAACGCTGAAAGAAACACCGTTCAAAGCTTTGACCATGGTGTCGCCTTTGCCGTAAATTTTCGTTAAGCTCTCAACTTTTAATATATTCATAAAGCTTACTCCTTTCTCAAAGCGGCGCATTGCCGTTTTCTGCCCTTATCATAACAGTTGCGTCTTACAATTCGGTGACTTTTTCATTACAATTCTGTCACACAGTGCAAACTTATTATAACTGTATATCGTGCAGTTTGCAATTTCCTTTCAAAGTGTGTATAATAAGCAAGGATACTATATGGAAAGGGATTTTCTTTATGAAAAAGAAATTTATTGGGCTTCTGGCGTTGTTCGGCATTTTGATTTGCCTTGCTTCCTGTTCAAAAACGCAGACAAACTGCCTTGAAATTGACGGTAAAATTATCTCGGACGGTGTTTTTGTCTATTATCTTGACAGAGTGCTTGCCGACAAAAAGACTTACGGCGTCAAGACCGACAGCGAAGAAGACTGTATTTCCGCGGCGGTTTCGCTTTGTGCGCAAAAGGTTGCCTGCAAGAATATTATGGACGAAGAAAGCCTGGTTTTTGAGCAGCAATATAAGAGCGAGAAAGCACAGCAGACCGAAAACCTGTGGAGCCTATATTCTGATTATTATCAATCAATCGGCATCACAAAGCCCGACATCACCGAAATTACGGAAAATGAGCAGATGAAAAATCAGCTTCTGGAATATTATTACGGCAAAAACGGCAAAAAGCCGGTTTCCGATGATGACTTAAAGCAGAAATTTGTTGAAATGTATATCGGTTTCAAGGCCTTTGAGGGAACCTTCACAAAGGTCAACGCCAAGGGAGAAACTGTTGAGATGACAGCTTCGGAAAAAGAAAAGCTGACCGAAGAATTTCGTGCCATGGCAAACAAGGTCGATAGCGGAACATCAATCGATACGGTTTATGCCTCCTATTGCAAAAAGCAAAACCTTGTTGCAACAAGCAGCATTGAAGTGACGCTCACAAAAGACGGCGACCCGATGTATGCCGATGACTTTTTTGAAAAGGTGCTGACCATCTCTCACGGCAGGGCGGCGCCGGTCATTTCCGGCTCAAGCATTTATGTGGTTGAGCGCTGCACAATTGCAAGAAACGATGATGACGCTTTTGAAGAATACAGAAGCGAGGTGCTTTCCGAAATGAAAATGCCGGCGGTTGAAAAGAAAATTGCCAAGACCGCCGAAAAGCTGAAAATCAAAAAAGACGAAAGCCGCCTGAAAGAAATTTATAAAACGGTTTATAATGAAAAAGCAAAAAACAACGGCAGTGAAAAATAAAATTTTCACCAAAAACATTTTGTGTCAAACCCCTTGATATTTCAGTTTTTATGTGTTATAATACAAATAATCCGTAATGTATTTTGCAGAGTGGGCTTTCCAAAGTCCGCTCTTCTTTATTGTAAAGGACAGATTGGGAGGTATTTTATGGCAAAAGGCGGAAACACGGTTGCCGCAGTGCGAAGCATTGTTGAACCGATTGCTTCACAGCTTGGGCTTGAAATCTGGGACATTCGTTTTTTAAAAGAGGGTTCGCAGTGGTATCTGCGCATATTCATCGACAAGGACGGTGGTGTTTCCATTGATGACTGCGTTGATCTTACGCACGCAATCAATGAGCCGCTTGACAAGGCAGATCCGATTGAACAGGCATATTGCCTTGAGGTCAGTTCTCCCGGCGTGGAAAGGGAACTGATCAGACCCGAGCATTTTGAAAAATATGTCGGCGCAAAAATCATGGTAAAGATGATAAGACCCATTGACGGCAAAAGGGAATTTAAAGGAATTCTTGAAAGCTTCGACGACGGAAACATCACGTTGAGAACCGGGGACGGTTCGGGATTTACCTTTACAAAAAAAGAAACATCTTGGATAAAACTTGATGATTTTGATTAAGTAAAATTAATATATAATAACTGAAAGGAAGATACACAAAAAATGAGCAACAAGTTATACAAGGATCTGAACCGTATTGCAGAAAAAAATAATGCAAATATTGATGTTGTGCTTGAATGGGCGCTTACAAAAGTTAAATCAGTCGCATTGCCCGGTGAAAGAACCGATAATCTCTTCTGCGCTCTCAACACAGATTCAAACGAAGCTTTTATTTACAGAAAAATGGATATCGTTGACGAGGTTACCAATCCGACATCGCAGATTACCGAAGAACAGGCGAAAGAAGCTTCTGCGAAAATCGACGGTAACATCGCAGAAGTTGAATATGATCCGAAGAGAATTGCAAAAATTATCAGTCTGATTGATAAAAGTTCAATTGCGGCAGAACTGAAAAACAGAGAGTTTTTTGCAGCCGTTGAGCTTCTTGCCAAGGATAAGGATATTCCGATTGAATTTATTTTCGATCAGATCAAAGAATCCGTTATCAAAGCAGGCAAAAGACAGGACGCAGAAGCAAGAAAGCAGGCGGAAGCGAAAAAGCGTGCCAAAAGAAGAAAAATGCTTGCCGAAAAGGCGAACGCAGCCATTGAGGCAGGCGGAGATCCCGATGAGGTCTATGAGGCAATCGAGCGTGAAAATAACACCGTTGAAGAAGAAAAAGAAGAAGAAAGCGTTTGCTGTGACATCAACACGGAGTTTCGCACGGTAAGAATTTACCGCAAGATGCATGTTGTTGAGGAGGTTTACAACCCCAGCTGTGAAATGACGGTTGAACAGGCGTCAAAATACGGTAACGCCGTTCTGGGCGGTTATGTTGAAATTGACCTTGACCCGAAAACGCTCGGCAGACTTTTTGCGATGAATGTCAAGGGTATTATCAGACAGGGCATCAGCGAAGAGGAAAAGAGAAAATATAAGAAAGATGTTCTTGAAAAAGACAAGGAAGTTGTCAGAGCAACGGTTGTTGATGTCAACCCCGAAACGGGCGATGCAAGAATTTCAATCGGCAAAAACAGTTCGCTTACCCTTTTCAAAGCAGACCAGATTCCGGGCGAAAAGCTTGAAGTCGGACAGGAAATTAAAGTTTTTGTTTCCGTCACCAAGAGCGAGGGCGAAAGCGAAGCAAGCTTTGCAAACATTTCAAGAAAAGAACCCGGTCTTGTCAGAAGACTGTTTGAAATGGAAGTTACCGAAATTTCAGACGGAACGGTTGAAATTGTTTCCACAGCGCGCGAGCCCGGTTCAAGAACAAAAATTGCCGTCAGCAGTAACGATGAAAATGTGGATCCCGTCGGCGCCTGCATCGGACCGAGAGGTCAGAGAGTGAACGTTGTCATTGACGCGCTTTGCGGCGAAAAAATTGATATTATCCGTTACAGCGAAAATCCCGAAGAATATATTTCCGCCGCTCTTGCTCCCGCTAAGGTGACAAGCGTTGAAATTGACAGCGAAAGTTCAGCATCTAAAAAAATGTGCCATGTAACGGTGCCTGCCGATCAGCTTTCTCTTGCCATCGGCAACAAAGGTCAGAATGTTCGCCTTGCCGCAAAACTCACCGGCTGGAAAATTGACATTAAGGCTGACGACGCAGAATAATTCATTCGGGCGTCAGACAAGGCGAAACGGTTTATTATACTTTTATATCTCAGGAAAGGAGCGGGTATGCCAATGACGCAAAAGAAAATTCCGATGCGAAAATGTATGGGCTGCATGCAGATGTTCCCGAAAAAAGAGCTTGTCAGAGTTGTGAAAACCAAAGGTCAGAGCGAAGACGATTATGAAATCTCCCTTGACCTGACAGGCAAAAAATCCGGGCGCGGCGCTTATGTCTGCAAAAGAACACAGTGCCTTAAAATTGCAAGAAAAGCCAAACGCTTTGAAAGAGCACTTGAATGCTCAATACCCGACGAGGTTTATGACCGAATGGAGCAGGAGATGAAAGACAGTGAACAATAAAATTCTTTCCCTCCTCGGTCTTGCAAGAAGAGCAGGCATGCTCAGCACCGGACACGATGCGGCAATCGGAAGCATTGTCAGAAACAAAGCAAAGCTTTGCATCATTTGCAACGATGCTTCTCAGAGGCTGAAAAATGAATTTTCACATGCCTGCCGTTTTGAAAACAAAAATATAGCATTCGCCGAATGCAGTTTTGAAATGAAAGAGCTTTCAAAGGCCATCGGAATCAAGGCTGCCGTTGTTACGGTTGATGACGAGGGCTTTGCCAAAAAAATCGAGTCTCTTTTAAGCTGAAAGAAACCCATAAAATAAATACTCAACCATGAACCCTGCGGTGAACAGAAAAGCCGCAATACATATGCTTTTGAGCAGTGAAAGGATTGATACTATGCCAAAAGAGAAATATAAAGTTCACGAAATAGCAAAGGATTTCGGTCTTCAAAGCAAGGATGTAACAGAAATTCTGGGGGAAGTTGCGCCCAAGGAGAGAAAATCTTCAACGGTTCTGACAGACCATGAAACCAACCTTTTCTTTGAAGCAATCACGCAAAAAACGGCGGTTAAGAATTTTGATTCATATGTTGCCCAGGCAAAAAGAATCATGAAAGAAAGACAGGCTGAAAAACAAAGAAGAAAAGCCGAAAAAGCGCAGTCTGCCGCAAGGAAAAAGGAAGAAGAGGCAGCCGCAAAAGAGACTGCCGCCGAAGAAATCAAAGAAGAGCCGAAGAAAGAGCCGGCGCAAAGGGCTGAAAAAGTAAAAGAAGAAGCAAAAGCCCAGCCCCGGAAGAAGCCTGCGGAAAAAACTGCAGCCGAAAAACCGAAGAAAGCAGACGGCGAAAAAGCGGCGTCAAAGGCAACCGAGGAAAAGGCTGCTCAGGCGAAACCTGCGAAGAAAAAACCGCAGGAAAACAGCGCTAAGCCCATTCAGTCAAGAACAAAGGGCGAAAGACGTCATGTTGACACAAGAAGCAGCAACGTTGACCTTGAAAAATATAACGAGCATTATGAAGAAATTGCTCCGACAGACAGAAGAGCGGACAGAAGCTCCAACAAACAGAAGATCAAGCAGAAATCCCAGCAATACAGAAAGCAGGGTATGCGTTCTTCAAAAAGAGAAACCGAAGCTGAAAGGCTCAAAAGAATTGCCGCCGAAAGAGCCAAGAAAACAATCACAATCACCGTTCCCGAAGAAATTTCCGTCGGCGACCTTGCCGCGCTTCTTCATATGACTTCCGCGGAGGTTATCAAAAAGCTCTTCACGCTCGGCGTTATGGCAACGGTCAACCAGGTTATCGACTTTGAAACAGCTGAAATTGTTGCAACGGAACTCGGTGCAAAGGTTGAAAAGGAAGTTGTTGTAACAATTGAAGAAAGAATTATTGATGACAGCGAGGATAAGGAAGAAGACCTTCAGCCCAGAGATCCGGTTGTTGTTGTTATGGGTCACGTTGACCACGGTAAAACTTCCATTCTTGACGCAATCAGAAACACGGCTGTCACGGAAACCGAAGCTGGCGGAATCACGCAGCACATCGGCGCTTACAGAGTCAATGTCGGCGACAAAATGATCACCTTCCTTGACACACCGGGTCACGCTGCCTTTACTTCCATGAGAGCAAGAGGCGCCATGGCAACGGACATTGCCGTGCTTGTTGTTGCCGCAGATGACGGTATCATGCCGCAGACGGTTGAAGCCATCAGCCACGCCAAAGCGGCAGGTGTTCAGATTATTGTTGCCATCAACAAAATGGATAAAGAGGGCGCCAACCCCGACAGAATCAAACAGCAGCTGACCGAATACAGCCTTGTTCCCGAAGAATGGGGCGGCGACACAATCTGCGTTCCCGTTTCGGCAAAAACGCAGATGGGTATTGACGATTTGCTTGAATCCATTCTTCTTGTTGCCGAGGTTTCCGACCTGAAAGCCAATCCGAACAGAGCCGCAAAGGGCGTTGTTATTGAAGCAAGACTTGACAAGGGCAGAGGCCCGATTGCAACACTTCTTGTTCAGAACGGAACGCTTCATGCGGGCGACATCATTGTTGCCGGTTCTTCCGTCGGACGTGTCCGTGTGATGGTAAACGAAAAAGGCAGACGACTGAAAGAAGCCGGTCCGTCTGTTCCGGTTGAAGTGATGGGTCTTGCGGAAACGCCGAATGCAGGCGATCAGTTTGACGCGGTTGCGGACGAAAAGCTTGCCCGTGAGCTTGTTGAACAGAGAAAACAAAAAGCCAAAGAAGAACAGTTCAAGGCTTTCCATAAAGTTACATTTGATAACCTTTTCGATTCGATCAAAGAGGGCGAAATCAAAGAACTCAACATCATTGTCAAAGCCGATGTTCAGGGCAGTGTGGAAGCGGTTACGCAGAACCTTGAAAAGCTTTCTAACGATGAAGTCCGTGTTAAGGTTATTCTCGGCGGCGTCGGCGCCATCAACGATTCGGACGTTATGCTTGCAAACGCGTCCAATGCAATCATTGTCGGCTTCAATGTCCGTCCCGATCCCAATGCGCAGGTTTCGGCAGAGCGTGACGGCGTTGAAATGAGAATGTACCGTGTTATTTATGACTGCATTGAAGAAGTTCAGGCCGCCATGAAAGGTATGCTTGCGCCCAAGTTCAGAGAAGTCAGCCTCGGAAGAATTGAAGTTCGAAGCGTATTCAACATTTCAAATGTCGGCAAAATTGCAGGCAGCTATGTTCTTGAGGGTAAGGTTACAAGAAACGCACAAATCCGCGTTGTCCGCGATGGTATTGTTATTTCAGAAGATGAAATTTCATCTCTTCGCAGAATGAAAGACGATGTGAAAGAAGTGGCAACGGGCTTTGAATGCGGAATCGGTCTTGCAAAGTTCAACGACTTTAAGGAAGGCGACATCTTTGAAGCGTTTATGATGGAAGAATACAGAGACTGAACCGCCATAAACTAAAACGGGGTGTTATCTATGCCAAGTTACAGAGTAAGCCGTGTGTCAGAGGACATACGCAGAGAAATTACAGCAATTATCCGTGAGCTGAAAGACCCGCGGGTCAAAGATAAAATGCTCACGGTTGTCAGAGTTGAAGTCAGTTCGGACGCTTCTTTTGCTAAAGTTTATATCAGCGACATCAAAGGGATTGACGGCGCAAAAGAAGCGGTCAAGGCCTTGACTGCGGCAACGGGATATATCCGGCGTGAGGTCGGCTCAAGGCTCCACCTGAGAAAAACGCCCGAACTGAAATTTATTGCAGACGATTCGGTGGAAAGAGGCTTTGATATTTTCAAAAAGCTTTCAGACGCCGAACATAAAGGAAACAAAAACGAAAATGATGATTGATTTTAAAACGGCGGTTTCGCGCCTTTTGCAGAACGATAATTTTCTGATTTTGTCTCATGCGTCACCCGACGGAGACACCATCGGAGGAAGCTTTGCGCTGATGCTTGCGCTTAAAAAATTGGGCAAAAATGCGGCGGTGATCAATAATGACGCTTTCCCGAAGCAGTTTGATTACATCACTTCGCTTGGAAAGCCCTGCGATTTTGAAGCACAGTTTATTGTGAGCGTTGACGTTGCAGACACAAAGCTTCTCGGAAAAAACATCGAAGAAAAATATGCAGACCGAATTGATCTTGCCATTGACCACCACAAATCGAACCGGCTTTTTGCAAAAGAAAGCTATGTTGAGGGCGACAGCGCTTCGGCTTGTGAAATCATCTTCAATATGATTGAAGCTTTGGGCGCCGAAATGGATGCAGACATTGCGAACTGTCTTTATACGGGCTGTTCAACCGATACGGGATGTTTTCGTTATTCCAATGTTACGCCGAGAACGCACCGCATTGCGGCAAGCCTGATTGAACAAGGCGCAGATCATAGCAGGATTAACACCGTGATGTTTGAAACCAAGAAAAAAAGCTGCCTTGAACTGGAAAGACTTTGCCTTGACAGCATGGAGCTTTGCTTTGACGGCAAGGTATGCTTTTTTGTCATCACAAAGCAGATGGCACAGCAGACCGGCTGTGAGGAATCCGATTTTGACTGCATTGTTGCGCTTTCCAAGCAAATTGAGGGCGTGAAAATCGGTGTTACGCTCAAAGAAAAAGACGACGGAATCTTCAAAGCCTCCGTTCGTACAACGGGTAATATTGACGCTTCGGCGCTTTGCGCAAAGTTCGGCGGCGGCGGACACAAAAATGCTTCCGGCTGCAGCTTTGACTGCTCTTTGGAAGAAGCAAAAAGCAGATTAAAAGAAGAAATCAGTAAGATTATTTAACAACTTTATTTATAAAATAAGAAAGGAACGAACAGCCAAAGCTGTGAAATTTCAATTTTCGGCTTTGTACTTTGTTCGTGCGGCAATGATTATGACCGGTTTTGTTTTTGTCAAAAAACCGCAGGGCATCACCTCTTTTGCGGCTGCGGCAAAAATACGCAGAATTTTCGGCGAAAAGAAAACCGGCCACACAGGTACGCTTGACCCGATGGCGACGGGTGTTTTGCCGGTTGCTTTAGGCGGCGCAACAAGATTTATTGAGCTGATTGAAAATCACGATAAGTCATACAGAGCCACTTTTGTTCTGGGAAAAACAACCGATACGCTTGACATTACCGGAAAAGTGCTTTGTGAAAAGAGCGTAAACGTCAAAAAAAGCGATGTTGAAAAAGCGTTTTCTTCGTATAAAGGCGAAATCTCTCAGATTCCGCCGATGTATTCGGCAATCAAGCAAAACGGCGTCCGGCTTTATGACCTTGCAAGGCAGGGTATTGAGGTGGAAAGAAAAGAGCGAAAGGTCAGCATTTATTCGCTTTCGCTTCGTGGTTCTGACGAGGAACGCGCAGAATATACCATTGATGTTTCGTGCTCCTCGGGCACCTACATAAGAACGCTCATTTCCGACATCGGAGAAGTGTTGGGTTGCGGAGCGGTTATGACGGCTCTTGAAAGAACAAGCGCAAACGGTGTTGACATTGCAGACTGTTTTGATTTTGAGCAGCTTGAAAAAATGAAAGAAAACGACAATCTTGCTGACGCTCTTGTTAAAGTTGACAGTGTGATTGCTTATCCGCCGGTAACCGTAAGCGACGCGCAGTCCAAGCGGTTTTCAAACGGCGGTGAGCTTGATTTAAAAAGAGTACGCCAAACAAAAGACGACGGATATTATAACGTTTATTCCCCGAACGGTGACTTTCTGGGCGTCGGAGAAAAATGTTCTTCGGACGGCGTGCTGAAAGTCAAACGGGTTTATGTTGAAAGATAGAGTTTTAATTATATAAGACGATTTTGTTAAAGGGAGGCACGAAAGTGTTTGCTTTTGAAAGTTTTAATGAAAGTGAAAATACTGTTCTTGCCCTGGGTAATTTTGACGGACTTCATCTCGGACACATGAAAGTGCTTAAAAAAGCGCTTGAAGTTTCCAAAGAAAACGGACTGGTTCCGGCTGTCATGCTTTTTGACGAGCACCCGAAGTCGGTTATTGATTCAAAAAGACCGCCGAGACTGCTGACAGATGAGGCAAGAGACAAAAAACTCCGGTCCATGTCTTTGCGGATTATCAAAGTGCGCTTTGAGAAGTTCAGAAATCTATCTCCGGAGGAATTTGTGCTCAAGGTTTATTGCAAAATGAATGTCAGAGCCATTTGCTGCGGGTTTAATTATCACTACGGAAAAAATGCGGCAGGAAACATTGAAACGCTGAAAAAAAGCTGTGACAAGCTCGGCATTAAGCTGTTCACGCTTGATGAAGTTGATTTTGAAGGCGAAGCCGTCAGCTCAACAAGAATCCGGCTTGCCATTGAAAGCGGCGGCATAAAAAAAGCAAATCAGATGCTCGGAAGAGAATTTTCTTATCAATTTGAAGTCGTAAGAGGCGACGAACGTGGCCGACTGTTGGGCTTTCCGACAATCAATCAGTTTTTCCCGGATGATTTTGTCACGGCGAGGCACGGTGTTTATGCTTCCAAGGTGATGCTCGGCTCGCAGTGGTATCCGGCGGTTACCAACATCGGAATCCGTCCGACTGTGGGAACGGAAAGTCTTCGCAGTGAAACATTTATTATCGGCTTTTCCGGTGATTTATACGGCGAAAAGATTGAAGTTTTTTTGCTTGATTTTATTCGTGACGAAAAGAAGTTTTCGTCATTCAATCAGCTGGCTCAGGCGATGGCAAACGATGCCGAAAAAGCACAGGAAATTTATAATAGGGAATGTAACTCATGAGTAAATTAAAGGTTAAGGGTGTATTTTTTGATTTCGATGACACACTGCAAAGCAGAAAAGGTGCTTACAGGCTTTATTGCGAAGACTTTCTGAGCAAATATTTTCCGAATATCAGCGAAGAAGAAAGACTGCAAAAGCTTGACGAAATGGAAGAACACGTTGACGGCGGCTATAAAGACAGGGAAGTCTATTTCCCCGAAATGATTGCGCTTTGGAACTGGCAAAATCACCCGCCGATGCAGGAACTTTATGATTCGTTTAACATTGATTTCGGAAAGCATGTTGTCATGCTTCCGGGCGCAATTGAAGTTCTCAAAGAAATTAAAAAAAGAGGCTATATTCTCGGCGCGATTACAAACGGTGTTTCGTCTTTGCAGAACATCAAGCTTGACACGGCCGGAATCAGAGAGCTTTTTGATGTTGTTGTGGTTTCCGGTGACATCGGAATCTATAAGCCCGACAGGCGAATTTTTGACGAAGCGGTCAGACGCGCCGGAATCAGAAACGAAGAAGCCCTTTTTGTCGGCGATCACCCGATAAATGACATTGAAGGCGCGCTCGGCGCCGATATGCAGGTTATTAGAATGAATTACGGCGATTTTAAAGGCAAAGGTCTTGGCAAACAAGGCGTCGCCGCAGAAATTGAGGATATACGACAGGTTCTCGACTACGTTTAAACAAAGGAGAAAAGCTTATGATATGTAAAAGATGCGGGAAAGAAATCGGAGATAGCGACACTTTCTGCAAGTTTTGCGGAGCATCTGTTTATGAAACAAAAAAGCCGTTTGTGCTTCATATTGACGATGAAAAGCTCGGAAAAGATTCTTCATCCGAAAGTGCACAGACTCCTGCTTTGAACACGCCGCAAACGGTCGAAAGCATCAGCGGTGAAGAACAGAATGAAAATGCAGAAGCCGGGCAGGAACCGTCTGAGCCGGAAGAAAGTCAGCAGGAATCTGCGCAGGAAGAAACGCAGGCGCAGGCACAAAAATCAGTGCAGGAAAAGGCTGATTTGCCGAACATTCAAAGAACGCAAGAGCATGAAACAGAAACAAATAACCGCCCCAAAATTACAAAAGCGGTTTCAGCCCCGAAAGACAGTAAGCAATCAATCAAAGCCGACAAGGCAATCAAAATCATTGCCTGTGTCTGTGCCATTGTTATGACGGCTCTTGCAATTGTCAGCATAAAAACTGATATTTTCAAAAACACCGCAGGAAACAGAACGATTGCCTTGTCAAAGCTTTCCGATGAACAGATTGCATCTTTTGAAGAATACGCTGCAAAGCTTGCGCCGCTTTATGAAAACGGCTATGACAGCAGTAAGTCTGTTCTTGACGATGTGATTGATCTGATGAATCCGACAGATGAAAACGGTCTTTATGCAACCTTTTACGGTGTAAAAACGCCGACAAGCGAAACATCGGATCCGGCAAAGCGATTTGTTTTTGAAAGCAGCAGCGTTAGCTACTGTGACGCGCAGTCGGACGAAATTGCTTCGCTTGCCGAAACGCTCGGGCTTGAAGCGCATGATGATATCAACACGGCTGAATGCTATTATTACGGCGGAAAATATTATTTTGAAAATGTTGCTGATGAAGAGAAGCAAAATGCAGACGTTATAAAAGTCAATTCATCAAAACGCACAAGTGACGGCGATTTTTACGTTATCTGTGATCTTTATGATGAAACCGCACAAAAGGACGAAAACGGAACCTATATTTCCGAGCCGAAATCGCAGCTTTATTTCTTGGTTATTGACGACGGTACACAGGAAGAACCGAAATGGGTGCTTGAAAATCTTTCGAGTGAACCGCTTTTCGATGATTTGGATGCAAGGATAACCGAAGAAAGCACGGGCGATCATCTTGCCTATGAAATCAAGCAGGAAAAATTCAGTGCAAAGCTTTCCGACGGAAGAGTTTATGCCAATTATGTTGTTGAATATCCGAGCTTTGAAAACAACGGAACAACCGCAATCACAATCAACAGCATTTATGATGCAATCATTACCGAACTGAAAGGCAGAACAGACACAAGCAAGGTTGACAAAAGATATGAAAACTTCCTTGCTGCCGGAGGAAGCGATGATGCACTGCCGCTTTATACGCATGTAATTGCGACCGTGAAATATAATGATGACGGATACATCTCAATTTTTGAAAGAAAATCCACTTATACAGGAAAAGAAAAATTAAAAGCCCAGGAAAGTGAAACCACTACGGCATCTTATTACAGTCAGACGCAGACAACAGTTCCCGAGGTTCAGGAAGAAGAGGTTTATTTGCCGGAAACGACCTATGAGGGCTATACCTTTGAAATTGAGACCGGTGAATTTGTCAAGCGAGACGATTTGCTCGGAAAAGATTATGTGACCATTCAGGACAGCCTTTTCAATGCGTGGATTGCAGGCGGCGGAAGACTGTTCGGAAAAGATCAGGCAACATACGGCACGCTTCAGACAACCTCCGGTTACGGCAGTATGCAGGTATATTCCGACACAAACGGAATCGGCAAGGCGATTTATGATTCATCATGGCTGATGACTGCCGACTCGATTGAATTTTTGTTCAGGCACGAAGACAGTGCGCTTGATATTGTGTCCATTGAGAGAAACGAGCTTGAAAAGCCCGAAGCGACCGACATAACTGCCGCCACAGATGCATCATACACAACAAGCACGGCAACCTCTGACACGGCTTCTTCAAGCGTTTATTAAAACCGTATAGCAAGGCGCTGTCTTTTTAGGCGGCGTCTTTTTTGAGTTTGGAGTGTGGAGTTTGGAGTGTGGAGTTAACCCAATTTTAAAATTTGTGCATTCTTAACACGGCGTGCCGTATCCGCACAAAGCGGTAACGCCAACGATTAAAATGCTACTGAATAATACAAAGGTATCATTTTATAGTTTAACAGTCAGGAACTTTGTGGAATTAGAGCAGAAACTTTCTGTTAAAATAACTCCACACTCCACCCTCCAAACTCCACACTGTCATACACTCCATTTTTATAAACATTTTGCA
Organism: Acutalibacteraceae bacterium; assembly: GCA_051893965.1. Taxonomy (GTDB): domain Bacteria; phylum Bacillota; class Clostridia; order Oscillospirales; family Acutalibacteraceae; genus UBA6857. Next base: position 22,560 of record JBJFHW010000232.1, on the reverse strand, counting down.
AAAAAGTGGAAATATCTCTTTTGTTGTGATATAATATATAAGACTATGCGGTCAAAACTGCTCATATAAATGGAACACACCTTTGATTTTTAGGAGGTTTTTGCCTTGAAAACCAATATAGGCGGTCTTAACATAAATTATATCGATCAGGGACAGGGTGAACTTGTTCTGATTCTGCACGGCTGGGGTTCAAATATAACGCTTCATCAAAACATGATCGACCTGCTTTCTTCAAAATACAGAGTTCTTGCTCCCGACATGCCGGGGTTCGGCGAAAGCGACGAGCCGAAAGAGCCGTGGTGCGTTGATGATTATGTTGACTTTATTCTTGAATTTTTGAAAAATTACGATTTTAAAACAATAACGCTTCTCGGCCATTCCTTCGGCGGCAGAGTAATCATAAAACTCTGTTCAAGAAAATTGCCGTTTGAAGTGGAAAAGGTGATTTTGGTTGACAGCGCAGGCGTAAAGCCCGAAAAAACCGCTTCGCAGAAATTCAAGCAAAAGACATATAAAATGGGAAAGAAACTTCTTTCCACCACGGCAGCGCAGAAGCTTTTTCCCGATGCGCTTGAAAATTTAAGAAAGAAAAACGGCTCAGCCGATTATAACGCCGCGTCTCCCGTTATGAGGCAGACGCTTGTCAAGGTCGTTAACGAGGATTTGTGCGAATATATGCCGAATGTAAAATGCCCCGCGCTTTTAATCTGGGGCAAAAACGATGACGCAACCCCGCTTTCGGACGGACAGAAAATGGAAAAGCTTATGCCCGAAGCGGCTTTGGTCAGCTTTGACAACGCCGGTCACTATTCATTTCTTGAACAGCAGGTGCTTTTCAACCGGGTACTTGCCTCATTTATGAAAATTGATTGAGAAACAGGAGAGAAACATATGAAAACCACACTGCTAATTATCTTGACGGCTGTTTCAACAGTGTTTTATGCCATAGGCTTTATGCTTTCGGTCATTGACTCGATGCACTTTTTTCAGCTTAATTCCTATCGCTTTGATACCCACACAAAATGGATGAGGGAAAACATTGCAAGGTATCTTTCTCATATGATGCTTTCCGTTTTGCTTTTGATTGTTGTTTTCATTTCCATGAATATTTATGTGAAAGCGGCTTTGAGCATTGTTTTGTTTGTGATTTCATGCGTTTTGGAAAAACCGAAAAAGGCAAAAAAGCCGCTTGTTTATACGGCAAGAGTGAAGCGTATGCTTGTTACAATTTCAATTTTACTTGCTGTTTCCGTTGCAGTTCCGTGCGGCATCTGTTTTTCAATCGGAGCAAAGCAAACTGTCATTTTCCTTGTTTATTCGCTGATGTATCTGCTGTCACCGGCGGCGGTTTTGCTTGCCAATCTGATTAATAAGCCGATCGAACTTTCAATCAACCGTCACTATACCAACGACGCCAAAAAGATTCTTTCGCAGTGCGAAGATCTGACGGTTATCGGCGTTACGGGAAGTTACGGCAAAACCAGTGTAAAATATTATCTCAACACGCTTTTAAGAGCAAAATATAACGTGCTGATGACACCCGAAAGTTATAACACACCGATGGGCGTTGTGAAAACAATAAGAGGTTCGCTCAAGGCAACGCATGAAATTTTCATTTGCGAAATGGGTGCAAAATGGGTCGGCGATATTAAAGAACTTTGCGACATCGTTCACCCGGACCATGGTATTATTACTTCCATCGGACCGCAACACCTTGAATCGTTCAAAACGCTTGATGCTGTTAAAAAAACAAAGTTTGAACTGGCAGACGCGCTTCCCGAGGGCGGCATGCTGTTTTTAAACGGCGACGATGAAAACATCAGAAGCTACGGTTGCAAAAGACCTGCCTTTACTTACAGTCTCGGGGGCAACGCCGATTATACGGCATTTGATATTTCTGTTTCCGACAGAGGAACCTCGTTCAGCGTCAAAGCGCCCGACGGTGAAACCGAAAAATATTCAACAAGGCTTATCGGAAGACACAATGTTCTGAACATTGTGGGCGCCATTGCAGTTTGCAATCAGCTTGGAATTTCTCTTGCTGAGCTGAAAGGTCAGGTCAGAAAGCTTGAAGGTGTGCCGCACAGGCTTGAACTTTCCGAAAAGAACGGTGTAACCATTATTGATGATGCGTATAATTCCAATCCGAGCGGAACAAAAGCTGCGCTTGAAGCGCTCAGCCTTTTTGACGGCTTCAAAATTCTGGTAACGCCGGGTATGGTTGAACTTGGCGAAAAGCAAGACGAACTCAACCGTGAATTCGGCGCCAATGCGGCAAGCGTTGCCGATTATGTTGTTCTTGTCGGAAGAAAGCAGGCAGTGCCGATCAAGGCCGGTCTGCTTGACAAAGGATACGATGAAAGCAAAATTTTTGTTGCCTCAACAATTAATGAGGCTCTCGAGCACGTTTATACCTTAAACAGCAAAGGCAAAAAGAAAATCATTCTTCTTGAAAACGATTTGCCCGACAATTATTGATTTCAAAGAAAGGAAACAGCGCAAAAACTTTTTTGAGTTTGTGCGCACGGCGATGAAAATGAAAATCAAATTAGGTGTTATGTTCGGCGGAAAAAGCGTTGAACATGAAATATCAATTATTTCCGCAATTCAGGCTATCGGCTATCTTGACAAAGAAAAATATGACGTTATCCCGATTTACATAACAAAGGGTAACGAATTTTATGTCGGTGAAGACATCGGCAAAATTGAAAGCTATACCGATCTGAAAGCTCTGCTTGCAAAAAGCACCCGCGTCATTCCGGTTAAAGATGAAAACAAGGTCAAGCTGATCAGATACCCGTTCAAAAAGTTTTCCAACAATGTGATGGATTATATTGACATCGCTTTTCCTGTTGTTCACGGAACAAATGTGGAAGACGGAACTTTGCAGGGCTATCTGAAAATGCTTGACATTCCGTATGTCGGCTGTGATGTTGTTTCTTCAGCCGTCGGAATGGATAAATATGTGATGAAAACCGTGCTGAAAGATAACGGTATCCCTGTTCTTGACTGCAAATGCTTCACTTCAAAGGAATATGACAGCGACTGCGACAAGGTTGCCGACGAAATTGAACAGGCTGTCGGCTATCCGGCAATTGTCAAGCCGATTAATTTGGGCTCCTCCATCGGAATTTCAAAAGCGAAAAACAGAAAAGAGCTTCTGGAGAGTCTTGACACCGCTTTCAGCTATGCAGGCAAGGTGCTTGTTGAAAGAGCCGTTGAGCATCTGAAAGAAATCAACTGCTCCGTTCTCGGCGATTACGAAAGCGCCGAAGCTTCGGAATGTGAAGAGCCGGTCAACAGCGGTGAAATTCTTGATTTCACACAGAAATATATCGGCGACGGCAGTGCAAAAGGTGCAAAGGGCGCAAAAGTTCCGGCAAAGGCAGGCACGAAAGGCGGCTCAAAGGGAATGGCAACACTCAAAAGAAAAATTCCCGCCGACATCACTGCCGAACAGAAAGAAACCATTCAGTCTCTTGCAGTCAAAGCGTTCAAGTGCCTCGGCTGCAGCGGCGTTTCACGCCTTGATTTTATGATGGACACCGAAACGGGTGAAATCTGGCTCAATGAAATCAACACCATTCCCGGCTCGCTTTCGTTCTATTTGTGGGAGCCTGTCGGTGTACCCTATGCAAAACTGCTTGACAAAATGATTTCGCTTTCGCTTAAGCGTGAACGTGAAGAAGAAAACATCACCTATGCTTTTGATTCAAACGTTCTTCAGGGCGTCAAGCTTTCTTCCGGTGCAAAAACAAAAACCGGAGGTAAACTTTAAAAGCAAAGAAAAAGCCGCCTGTTTTCAAGGCGGCTTTATAAATAAGCGGTTATTTGGCAGGCGTAGCACTCTCCTGCATCTCTCGGGTTTCCCCTGTCATACCATCGGCGTGTGGTCGCTACGAAATTGTCCACCTCAAATAACCTGTTCTTATTCTGCTTTTATATATAATGCACATCTGTTTCCACATAGTATTGTTTTTATTTATTATAACAGCTTTTTTTGCGTTGTCAACACAGCAAAATTTACTATATATAATTTATTGTTTTTGTGCTTACTAATATATTAATGAATATAAACAGTAAAAATATATAAAAAATATAATTAAATTAATCATAATTAATAAAACTTCCGATTAAAATTTGACGGTTTTCGCTAATTTTTTCACTTGATTTTTTCTGTCTCAAGGACTATAACTATATACATTAAAACGATTGTTTTTCGTCTTAACAATTTAATTTGGAAGCGACCCCTATGATTAAACGCAAAAATATCATTCTTTCTTTTCTGATTACAGTTCTGGCTTTGGTCGGCCTTATCGTGCTATGCGTCACGGCAAAAGTGACAAAGGCTTTTCCTGTCTGGGTCGGATTTTTAGTTTCGATTGTGATTTTTGAAGCGTCAAACTATCTCGCTTCAAAAACATGCCGATGTCCTCACTGTAAAGCCGGCGGATATTTCACCGCAAAACTGCGCTTCAGCTTCAAAGCTATGAAGGGTGTAACAACTGTTGAATGTCCGAACTGCAAAAAAGAAATCAAGATTGAATGATAAGATTTATTACATTTTTCAGCCCGCCGTTTTTCGGCGGATTTTTTATGCTTCAAACGACTTTTCAAATCGTAATAAATTTGTTATAATTATGAGCGCATATTGTAACTTTTACCCTATATCATATCACCAAAGAGAGGAAAAGAAAATGCTTTCCTCTCTCGTCGAACGGTTTCAGTTTTTTTCAAAGTTCAATGAAAGGATAGGGCACTGTGATGTTCGACAGTGCCGCACGGCAAAATTATGTATAATGTTTTGGTTTGCGATGACGATAAGGCAATTGTTGATTCCATTGAAATTTATCTCCGATCGCAGGATTTCGCTGTTATCAAAGCGTATAACGGCGAGCAGGCAATACGCAAGGAGCAGGAAAATGAAATCCACTGCATCGTTATGGACATCATGATGCCTGTTATGGACGGAATTGTTGCAACAATGAAAATCCGCGAAAAAAGCAATGTGCCGATTATCTTTCTTTCTGCAAAAAGCGAAGACACGGATAAAATTGCAGGGCTTGGCTTCGGCGCCGATGATTACGTAACAAAGCCCTTTAATCCCCTTGAGCTGATTGCAAGAGTCAAATCTCAGATCAGGCGGTATGTTTCGCTCGGAAGTGTCGGTGGCACAAAAGAGGGCGTTATCACAACGGGAGGCCTGAGCGTTGACACAAGAAAAAGAACCGTCACGCTTGACGGCGAGCCGGTGCATCTGACCGCAACGGAATATAAAATTGTGGAATATCTGATGCAAAACCTCGGCTGCACACTTTCTTCGGCGCAGATTTATGAGCATATCTGGAATGAAGAAGCCATTTCGTCAGATAAAACCGTAACCGTACATATCAGAAGAATCCGTGAAAAAATTGAAATCGACACAAAAAATCCGATGTATATTAAGGTGGTGTGGGGAATTGGATACAAAATTGAAAAAATCTGACAGCTCTTATTTTGTAAAAACAATTTTATTTTTGCTCATTGCCGTTTTTGTTTTTTACGGCACATTCAGCGCAGTGGCTTATGCCGCAGATTGCAGCACGCAGCCGATTGACGATACCTATTATGAGAACATTTTTTCACAGGGCAAAAACTTCAAGCTTGAAACAAGCCAAATGTTTGCTCAGAAGTATATAGATTATGTCAATCTCATTACAGAAAAAGCCCTTGTTTACGGTGACGGAAGCAAGCAGGCTTATAAAAATTATCTGAAAGCTTATGACTCTTTCGTAAACGAGCAGAACGATCAGCTTGAAAAAAGAGTTGACGAAATAATTGATGAAGAGCTTGAAGAAATCTTTTCGGATGATGTCTATCTGCCGGATCTTTTTGAAAAAGTTGAACAGGGCTTCATCAGACTTTCAAAAATTCAGGATCACACAACCCATTTTGCCGGTGATATGTTTTTTTATTTAGGCGACGGGGAATACGATTATCACGGTGCCGAAGAATATGAAGAAACCACCTATTATGATGAAGATTCCGGCGAAAGTATCGTTGTGCCGACAACCTTTGCAAATTCCGAGAACTCTTATTCGTTATCGGGTGGAAAAATCGGTGATATTTTCTATTCGCTTCATGTTCCTGAAAATGTGATTGAAAAAGTGAAAAACGACAGTGATATAAACGGTGTTGTTGCTTTGTGCAGAACAATTTATCAAGGTCAGCTGCTTGACGGCTATTATAAATTGACCGTCAACCGCGATGCCGTTAAAGAAGAGTATTTTTCAGAAAACGGCGAAGATGATTATGAGGATTATTCGGGAAGTATTTATCTTGAAAAATTTTCAAGCTATGACGAGTTCAGAGAAAGCTATCTTTGGACAGAAAAACAGCTTGAAAAATATAAGAATTTTTCAGCTGCGGTCATTGATAACAAAAGCAACAAGGTTCTTTTCATAAGCCTTTCCAAAACAAGCACAAAAGATAGCCCCGATGTGGTTGAAGCGGCATTTCTTCAAAATGAATGGAGCGTTGTCAAGAACATCGGGAAGAATACGCAAAGCTGCGGTGAGCTTTTTGCAAAGCTTGAAAGTGAAAGCAATTGCTCGGTCTATGACGAATATATTCGCATGAGCACTGAAGAAAGACTTGCAAATGCGGGAGATTACACCCTTTGCATAAGCTTTGACACTTCGCTTTCAAAAGACGATGTTTTCAGCACCATGAAGCAGACCTATGACGAGGTTTATTATCAGTTTACGGTGTTTATCATTAAACTTGCCGTCTGCATTCTCATAACGATTTTGTGCATTGTGATTCTGATTATCAAAAGCGGCAGAAGACACAGCGACGATGAACTTCACATGATGTTTACCGATAAAATGTTCTTTGTGCTGCGAACGGCAATTAACGGCGGCCTTATCGTTCTGCTGGGTGCGTGCATGATTGAATTTCTCGATCATCTGACCGATGCAAACGAAGAGCTTTTAAGCTTGGGTACTGCACTTTGCATGGCGGTTGCGGTTCTTCTTTTAACAGACTGGCTGTTATATATTACAAGAAATCTAAAAAACAAAAGCTTTCATGAAACGATATTTACTGTCTGGTTCATCAAGAAAATGCGTGTTCTTCACCGAAAGCGCATGGAAAAGCGCAATGCAAAGCCTGCGTTTTACAAGGATATTTATAAGGACATCAGGAAAAAGACCGTTTTGTTCATTCTTTTGCCGAATATGATTATCGGTTTGATTGCATTGATTCTTGCCGGTGGCGATTCATGGGGTGCAGCATTCCTGTTCGCTGTTCCGCTTGTCATATATGACATTTTCATTTTGGTTTATATGATCCGATACGCTTATCATCTTCGCGGCGTTTTGTATGCGGTCAATCAGATCAGAAACGGAAACTATGATGTGCGAATCAACACAAACGGGTTGCCGCAAAGCATCAAGGCCTATGCAAACGATGTTAATGCCATCAATGACGGACTGAAAATTGCCGTTGAAAACGCGGTCAAGGAGCAGAGAACCAAAACAGAGCTGATTACAAACGTTTCTCACGACCTCAAAACACCGCTGACCTCCATCATCAATTATGTTGACCTGCTTTCACGCTGTGACATTCAGGACGAGGACGCCAAGAATTATATCGCTGTTCTCAAAGATAAAAGCGCAAGGCTGAAAAGGCTGATTGAAGACCTTGTGGAAGCGTCAAAAGCGCAGGCAGGCAATGTGAATGTGAATCTGATCAAGATGAATCTCAAAGAGCTTGTGATGCAGCTTGTGGGTGAATATGAAGATGAGCTTTCGGCAAAAAATCTGACGCTTGTGATTGATGCACAGGACGAAGACATTTTTGTTTCGGCAGACAGCAAAATGGCATATAGAGTGCTTGATAACCTGCTTGGCAATGTTAAAAAATATGCCATGCCGAACACGAGAGTTTATCTCAGTGTGTTCAAAAATGCCGGAAAAGGCGTAACCGTTTTGCGCAACATTTCCGAAAATCAGCTGAACATTCCGGCAAGCGAGCTGATGGCAAGATTTGTGCGCGGCGACGCTTCGCGTTCAACCGACGGCAACGGACTCGGGCTTTCCATTGCGGAAAACTTCTGCCGCTTGCAGGGCGGAAAGCTGAACATTGAAATTAACGGAGATTTGTTTACCGCTGTTGTTGAATATAATCTTGCCTACGAACCTCAGCAGGATGCAGGACAGATGAATTAACAAATGAATCCATATCAGCTGCCTTTAACCGGGCGGCTGTTGTTATTTTAACCAAAATTAATTGCATCTTTGTTGACTTTTTTATTGCATTATTATACAATAACCTTTGTGAAATTCATCTTATTTTATGAGCATGAATAAGATGATAAAGAAAGAATAAGAAAGGAACGGCAGAAAAACAAAGAAATTTTTGCCGCAGGGTCAATGAGATGAGCAAACAAAACCAGATCACTTATGAAACACCGCTGCTTGCCGATAACGGTCAGCTTTTCAATCCCGGCTATTGCAAAAACAACCTTTTTGTTTATAACAAAGAGAACATCAGCGCATCCAAATGGCGCCTGAAAGAATGGGATTTTTATCAGACCTCTGACGGCGAATATATGGTTCAACTCAACTTTTTTAACATTTCAATTGCTTCGGCGCTCACCGCGGAAATCCGTAACCTCAAAACAGGCGAATTTGTTTCGGATATGGCGCTTGAACTGATCACACCGAATAAAAATCCGCTTGATCAAAATGCAGACCGGCCGTCTCATTTTGAATATGCAAAAGGTGGGAGAAAAGCGGTTTTCGATGTCGGCGTTTATTCAAGGCATTTATATTTTGAGGGTAAAGCCAAAGGCAAGCCGTTTATCATTGATCTGACAATGGAAAAACAGCTTCGTCATGAAAGTCTGACAATTGCAACACCGTTTGAGCAAAAAGGCAGATTTTTCTATACGCAGAAAATTAACTGTATGCCCACAAAAGGAACCGTAACGGTCGGCGACAGGAAAATTGAGTTTTCAAACGAAAAGACCTTTACTGTTCTTGACTGGGGCAGGGGCGTATGGCCGCACAGCAATATGTGGTATTGGGCAAACGGAAGTACTTTTCTTAACGGCAAGCTTTTCGGCTTTGAGCTGACATGGGGCTTCGGCGATGAAAGCAACGCAACCGAAACGGCAATTTTTTATGACGGTGTTTGCCATAAGCTTGGCACGGTCAGGCTGGAAAAAGACCCAGAAATCGGCGAAAGCTGGATGAAACCGTGGCACTTCATTGATGAAAACGGAAAATTTGATATGACAATGGTTCCGTATTATGACAACTTCAACGATATGATGCCGCTCGGACTTATCGGAATGAAAACGCATCAGGTGCACGGGCTCTGGAGCGGCAAAGCGGTGCTTGATGACGGAACGGTGCTTGAAGTCAAAGATATGTATGCCTTTTGTGAAAAGGTTTATAACAAGTGGTAAAAATAAAATCACAGCATGTTTTCGTGCTGTGATTTTGTTTTTTTATAAGATTGAATGTTGCTTAATTTTATTTGATTGTTTTGACTGCATGAAAATGACGGGAAAATATTTGTTTATAACTGTTGTAACAAGCAAACAAAGGCTCAGATAAATAATTAAAGAGCAAATAAAGCTTATGATACTTGAACTGAAAAAACCGTTTGCAGCTTTCTTTACGGTTGTTATAAAAAACACAACTGTAACTTCAAAAACAGAAAAGTATTTTCCGATTTTAACCGGCAGTGTTTCTCTTTTTATCGGTATTCCCATAACATAGGGCTGAAATTTTTGAATGATCAGTGAAATCAGAACAAGCAAAACGGATATAACAACCGTTGCCGCGGCGATGAACCATGCCTTGTTTTCATATTCTTCAAAGCTGCCCAAAAGCCGTATAAGTTCATAATGCATGCCCAGATAAAGCAAGGTATTCTGACCAAAGTATGTTAAAACTTTGATTTCGGGTAATTTCATTACAATCATTGCCAAAGCACAGCTTGTTGCAGCGGCACTTAAAACACAAAGAAAAAAATCTTCGCCGTATATATTACCGAATATGCTTATTCGGCCGTTATATTTCCAAATCCAATATCCTGCTGAAAAAAAGAGAAAACCAGCAAGAAGATATTTTGGAATTGAACAGTTTTGAATTTTGTCGTCATATGAAACATATAAATTTTTCAGCACTTTTCCGATGCACATCATAAAAACAGCTGCCGGCACAACATTGATATGCCAGGGCATAGGTTTATCAATTGTGCAAAGGCTAACAGGCAGAATAGAAGCTGATAAAATTAAAACCATTGAAAATTGACCTTTGGAAAGCTTAATCAGCATCCAGAGCAAAAGCTGCGCCAAAAATAAAAGTGTCAAAAAATACAGTGGGAGCGAAACCATCTGACAAAGGCTGCTGTGGCTTACAAAAATGCCCATGATGTTTTCTGCAATCGGCATTTCCTGATGTTCAATATATTCGACTCTTAAATATTTAAACGGCAAAATCACAAGAGAAATCCAAAAATAGGGAAAAAGAATTCGTTTAGAAATTTTTTTAAAATATTCAGGAAACGGTGTGGAATATGTTTTTTTGATATTCATGGTAAAGCCTGAAATAAAGAAAAAAAGCGGCATATGAAATGAATATATCCATGATTTGAATTCTTCCGATATTTCAAGATGACCGATAATGACAAATAAAAATGCAATTGCTTTCAGCTGGTCGAGCCAGATTATCCTTTGTTTTTTTGTTTCCATTTATGTCTGTCCTTTAGAAATTTAAAATACAACAAGTTAAAAAATCATCGGTGAAATGAACGACCGATTGCAAAAACAAAAACATTTTAGCACAACAGCCTGCATTTGGCAACATTTTGTTTAGGCGATTACCAAAACATTGCGGTATTGACAAAAGAAACATATGATACCATTTTTTCAAAGCTTAACGGATAAAGACGTCATTAATTTGTGTACTTTAAAAGGCGCATAAATGTTTGAGAGGTTGTCTTAATTTTTTATGTTTCAAAAAAAGCAGTGAAGGAAGCATGATTTTCAATTGCTTCTTTCACTGCTGATTTTTGTTAAAGCTTATTTGTTAACCTGTTTAACATCAATGCCGACAATATAAATTGCGAAAATGTTCCAGACAATCTTGAATACTTTGAGAATGTATTCAATCAGTGTCTTCAGGAAGGAAGTTGCACTGCTTTCATTATCCGCTTGTTCGGCTTCTTCATAATCTGCGGCAACTTCGCCCTGCGTTGTGTCTTTTTGAATGGCAAAGCGGTCCACTGCGGTTGCTTCGCCGTCTTTGACGGTGTAAGCATCGAAATAAAGAACGCCGTCCTCAATCTGAACTGCGGCAAACATCGGGCAATCAACAGAATAAATCTTTTCCGCTCTCGGGAAGTATTTATCTGTTTTTGTATTGTCGTTTGCAATATAGGATTTAACACCCGAACAGCCGGTGATTACATAAGATGTTCCTTCGGGCTGAATCTGTGTTTTGTAATAGTTGCCGTCTTTAATCAGATAGGTTGTTTGGGTTGCCGCTTTTTCATTGTTGATGATGGAAGCGGTTCTCATATAAACATGGTCATGACCCTGGAACACCATATCAATGTCAAGCGTCGGCATCAAAGCACTCAGCTGTGTGCGAAGTGCGCAAACATCGTCGTCGTCATAGTGTGAGCCCTGTGAATAAATTGCCTTGTGAAGTGCAACAAACTTCCACTGCGCATCGCTGCTGTTCATATCGTTTGTGAGCCATTCAATCTGCTCTTTTGAAAGAGAATCGTCCTCTTCAAGAGCGTTGGTGTTCAGAACGGCAATGTGAACATTGTTGTAATCAAACGAATAATAAACGCCTGAGGTTGTGTCCTGCTTCGGCATGTTCGGCAAAACAAAATAGTTTGCCGTTGCATTTGTACCCATCGCTTCATGGTTGCCCGAAACCGGCATCATATAGGTGTTCATGAGCGTATCTGCGCCGCAGTCGAACATGTACTGCCACTGCTTGTTGTTGTCGCCGTGGTCAACAAGGTCGCCTGTGTTGAGAATGAAATCAGCGTCGGGATAAAGGGTAAATGCGGTGTTTAAAACATTTTTCCAGGCTCTGTTATACTGTCTTGTGTTCTGAGACTGCGGGTCGGTCATGTGGAAGAAGGTTACATTATTTGAACCGTCAGCGGTTGTGATTTTTCCTGTTTCGCTCCACCAGCCGTATTTTGCGTTGCCGACACGGTAGTAATAGGTTGCGCCGGGTTCAAGGTCGGAAAGCGTTACCGTATGCTGCTTCATTTCAAAAGCATATTGGAAAAGACCGATAATTCCGAGATCAATGCCGGGATAAGATCTTGTGACGGTTTTGCTTTCTTTGCTGATTGTGAAATCGGCATCGGTTGTGGGCACACCCGTAAAGGTCGGCTCACTGTCGGCTTTGTAAATTTCAATATCGCCGTCAAGGCTGTATTTTGAGAACCAGTTAACGGTTGCCTGCGTCTGGGAATCTTCGCCCATTGTGACGCTTACCATTGTGGGCAGTCTGTAATTTTCCCGGGTTGCTTCGGCTGTTACAACGCTGTTTGTGTAAGTTACGCCGCTGTCGCCGTGAAGTTTCGGGTTTTCATCGGTTGTAAAGTCGCTCAGAACATAAGCGATGAAAATTCCGATGGATTCAAGCTGGCTGTCTGTCAGATATTTTTGAAAAAGAAGCTGGTCAAGAACATCATACAAATCTTTATAAGGCAGAACGCCGAGTGCGAATACGGTGTCAACCAGGTTCATATAGGAGAAGTTGCCTTTGAGAACATAATAGAGCAGATAGTTGATGCCTTCGCCCATTTTCTTTTGAATCTTTGTGTCTGCAAGAAGCTTGTCAACTCTGATTTCAAGCTTTGAAAGAATTCCGTCTTCCAGAAGATCATGCAAAACAAGGTCAATCAGCTTATAGAAAAGCTTGCTTGCGCTGTCGCCGTTTTCAAACTTATCAATGACATCTTTGATGAATGTATCGTCCGAAATGTCTTCGTTGCCTGTGTACCAATAGGTCATAGCGGTTAAAACGGCATCGCCGAGAGTACCGGGCTTTGAAGCGTCGCCGAAACCGAGTGTGTTAAGGAACTTGGTGCAGGGAACATCTGAAATCTGCATGCTCATCAGCTCATCAACAACATCTGTCAGAAGTGCATAAAGCTTTTCAGGCTCTTTCAGATAAAGATCGGAAATCTGGTCGCACAAATCATTGATGAACCACATCAGATTATCAACCGAGAAGATGTTATAGCTGCCGATCTTGAAGCCGTTTCCGATGTACGGATAAAGGAAGTCGGAAAGAATTTGTTCAAGGTCGATACCCATTGTTTTAAGGAACGGAACAATTCCGCCGGCTTCGTTAATCTGAGTGATATAAGAACCGGCATAGTTTTTGACAATACCGACAAGGAAAGCGGTTACATCTGCTTTGCCGCTGTCTGAAATTCCGCCGCCGAAGCAAAGGTCAAAGGCTCTGTATTTATAAGTGTTATTGTCATATGTAATGCCGTCAAAGGTCATTTTTGCAACATCATCAAAGTCAACAGCGGTGCTTTGCATGGAGGTTTCACCGTTTGCTTTCTTTGAAATGACATTTTCGCGGTAGGTGTTGGGATAGCCTGTGAGAGAGGCGGTTTCAAAGTCATAAAGCGTTTGGCCGTCATCGTTCGTGACAGAAGCAATGTCGTTTGTGTGAAGATGGCCGGAGAAAGTATAGTTGATTCCCCATGAAGCAAACTGTTCGGAAACGGAAAGATAATCTTCAAGCGGGAAAGCAAACGTGATGGACGGTTCAACCTCCATGTGAGGAGCCATGTTGTGATGAATCATCAGGAAAGGAACTTTGCCGTCTTCTTTTGATTTATCTGCCCAGCTCTTAATCCAGCTCATAAGTTCGGGAGAAATGTTGCCGCCTGTTTCATCTTTACCGGGCTCGTCAAAGGAATATTTGCAGCTGTCAACAACGATAAGACGATAGTTGTCGTCAAGGTCATAAACATAGGAAAGGGCACCCTGAATTTTGTCGCCGTTTTCCGGATAAGCATAACGGTCAACTGCGTCGGCATACCCGCATTTTGCATAAACCTGCGGGAATTCGGCGGCAGTGATTGCTCTTGTGCTTTCTTTTTTGTCGTTTTCAAAAGTGCAGGCTTTCGTTGTGTTGACATCGTGGTTGCCGTTGATAACAAGGAACTGAACGCCGTATTTTTCCTGATATTCTTCAAAAATCGCGGCAAGTCCTGCATGCGCTTCATATTCGCTGTCTTTTGTCAGGTCGCCGGGAACAAGAATATATTTGACCCCTTGCTTTTTGGCTCTTGCAACCATTGTGTCAAGACCGGTGCGAAGAATCTGTTCGGATTCGTTATACATTTTTGAATCGAGACGGCAGAACTCAAGCCAGTCGTCTGTTTTGTTTCCCATGAGGCTTTCGGGATAGTAATGAATATCCGAAACCGACATAAAGGGAAGTGAGCTTACGGTTCTTTCATCTGCCGCAACGGAAGTGATTTGAATAATTCCCGTCAGCATGGCAAGGCAGAGGACTACCGCAAGAATTTTTCTGAGTTTTTTCATATGAAAATGTTTCCTCCTTTTGAAAAAGCTTTCCGCTTTTTCTTAAAAATAATTTTGAAACGGGCATAACGGCGTTTTTATACCCTTTATAACTTAGTTATTATACCACAAAACAAGCGACAAATGAAGATTAAAATGTCTTAAAAATCATTTCGTGAAAATTAACGAAAGCAAACTGCCGGATTTATTAAAATTCAACAAGAAAAAGCCATAATGCACAAAAACAACCTTGTACTAATTGGTAAAATCTACAATAAATATATGGATAAGCAACTATGAAGATGATATAATGATTATGTCAGAATTCCATGCGAACTTAACTTTAATGTACTTGAAAATCTTATAATTTTTTTAATGATAACAATAAAAATATTTAAACAGGAGATAAAAATGAAAAAGGAAAACAAAATGGGCGTTATGCCCATAGGACGGCTTATCATTACAATGTCGCTGCCGATGATGCTTTCAATGCTTGTTCAGGCTCTTTATAACGTTGTTGACAGCATCTGGGTTTCAAAGGTCAGTCAGGAAGCGCTGACGGCGGTTTCGCTGTCATTCCCGGTTCAGAACCTGATGATCGCTTTCGCGGGAGGAACGGGCGTCGGCGTGAACGCACTCGTTTCAAGAAGTCTCGGAGAAAAGGATTATAAAAAAACCAATCAGGTGGCGTCAAACGGTCTTTTTGTTGCCCTTGTTATGGCGGCATTTTTCATGCTGTTCGGATTCTTCGCAGTCAGGCTGTTTTTTAAAACGCAGATTTCTCCCGATTCGCCGACATTTGATTACGGTGTTGATTATCTTTCAATTGCCTGCATCTTTTCTTTCGGCGTGTTCGGTCAGATGATGTGCGAAAGGCTGATGCAGTCAACGGGCAAAACGCTTCTTTCCATGGCTTCTCAGCTGACAGGCGCAATTATCAACATCATTCTTGATCCGTTCTTGATTCTCGGCATCGGCCCGTTCCCGCGCCTTGAAGCAAAAGGGGCGGCGGTTGCAACGGTAACCGGTCAGATTGCGGCTTTCATTGTCGGAATTTGTCTCAACCATTTCTTCAATAAAGAAATTCATCTGCAAATCAAAGGCTTCAGACCCAGCGCAAAATATATTGCCGAAATTTATAAAATCGGTGTGCCGTCCATTATTATGATGGCAATCGGCTCGGTTATGACGTATCTGATGAACAAAATTCTGCTTTCGTTTTCCGAAACGGCGGCAACTGTTTTCGGCGTATATTTCAAGCTTCAGAGTTTCATCTTCATGCCGGTTTTCGGCCTTAACAACGGCACGGTTCCGATTATTGCCTATAACTACGGCAGCAAAAGAAAAGACCGCATGACAAAAACGGTTTCTTTCAGCCTGATTCTTGCCTGCTCGATTATGGCAGTCGGAACGGTTCTGATGTGGCTGATTCCCGAACAGATGCTTGTGCTTTTCGATGCAAAGGAAGAAATGCTTTCAATCGGTGTTCCGGCTCTTAAAATAATCAGCACCTCCTTTGTTGTTGCCGGCTGCTGCATTTCTTTGGGCTCGGTTTTTCAGGCGATCGGCAAAAGCTATTATTCGATGCTTGTTTCTTTCACAAGACAGCTTGTTGTGCTCATTCCGGTAGCTTATCTGCTTTCAAAAACAGGTGATGTCAACAAGGTCTGGCTTTCTTTCCCGATTGCGGAGGTTGCTTCACTGCTTGTAAGTTTGGTTTCTTATCTTCATGTTTATAAGACGGTTATTTTAAAGGTCGGGCCGAAAGACGAAGCTGAGTCAACCGGCTCTGAAAATGAGGCATAACAAAAACAGAACAAAAAAATCCCGGCATTCGCTGCCGGGAAAAATTTTTGTTTTAATTTACAATCTTAGCCTTCTCTGCCGAAAATTCTTGCAAAATATTCAAACACTGCATTGATTCTTGCAAAAATGGATTGGATAAAGTTCCAGAATGTTGTGGTCTTTTCAACCTTTTGTTCGCCGTAAATTGCTGTGTATGTAACATCTGATGTTGCAAGGGGAATTGTGCTTGCATGATAGATTGTCTGGCCACCGTCACTTGACCAGCCTTTGAAAACATAATTTACGGTTTCGGTTGATGCTCTTGTCGGATTTTCGGGAGCCTTAACAATTCCGCTTTCTGCAACCGTGAGAGCGGCAAGCTCGGTTCCGTCATAATCAACAAAGGTGATTGAATAAAACTTTTCTTCACCTTCGGCAGAAGCAAAGGTTACAGCGCTGATGGAGAAGAGCATAAGCACCGCAAGAAATAATGATAATGCTTTTTTCATAAGAATATTCCTCCTTATATTGAGTTGGTACGAAAATGGACACACTTTCGCTGATACATTTGTATTATAGAATATCAGGAATGTTTTGTCAATGAGTTTTGCAAAAAATTCCTTTTTGTTTGTCTTGCTTTACAGTGAGCCGGGCGAACCTCCTGCCTTTACATTTTTTGAAATTTATGGTAAAATTTAAACTGATATACATAATTGTTATTAATTGGCATTGAAACTTCTCCGTTTCAGGCTTAAAGGACAGTTATATCAAAATGATTGCAGCGAATCAAACTTTCTTGTTTGAACAGCTTTTTTTAATTTAATAATTATATTATAAAAAGGGGATAATATGAAATGAGTAAGAAGATTATTGTTGCGGGTGCCGGACACGGCGGAATCGTTGCCGGTGCTTTGCTTGCCGAAAAAGGATATGACGTGACGGTTTATGAAAAGAAAGTGAGAGACGAATTGGGCTACGACTGGCTTGATGCGGTTGACCTTCATGCCTTCTCACAGGTCGGTCTGCCGGTTCCCGAAGAGGGAACTTTTGAAAGAAACGGCGACATGCTTTTTTATAATCCGGCTTTGTCTGCGCCGCTAAAGGTTCCTGCAAACGGAAACGGTTCGGCAAAAATTGAAAGAAAGAAAATTTATGATGATTTAATTGATTTTGCTCAGGAAAGAGGAGTAAAATTCATTTTCAACACGGTCATTCTCGGTCCGGTTATGGAGGGGCTCAGGGTTGTCGGAATTGATACGGTTGACGGTCCGGTGTTGGGTGATCTGGTAATCGACGCCGCCGGAATTGATTCGCCGGTCAGAAAAAATCTTCCTGTCTGCTGCAATGTTGACCGTGACTACGGCTACGGCGATTCTCTTTATGCTTACAGGGCATATTTTGATAAGGTTCCGGGTGATGAGCCGGAATGTAATTATGAAGTCTTTCTTGTTCCGAACGGCGAAAAGGGAATTTCATGGGTTGTTACGGAAGAAGACTGTGTTGATGTTCTGATCGGAAGAATGAAGCCGCTTTCGGAAGCGGAAATTGAAGAGAATCTTGAAAAAATGAGACAGTTCAGTCCGCAAATCGGAAGAAAGCTTCTTCGCGGCGGACAGCTTTGCAATATTCCCATCAGATCTCCGCTTTCCGTTATGGTTTGCGACGGCTATGCCGCAGTCGGAGACAGCGCTTATATGACCATTCCGATGAACGGTTCGGGAATCTGCGCCGCTCTTCGCGCCGGTAAAATTCTTGCAACAACCGTTCTGAGCGATATAGACAATGTTTTCAGCGCAAAAACGCTTTGGGATTATAATGTCAAATATATCAAGCATTTCGGTGCGGGGTTTGCCTCGATTGATATTCTCAAAAACGTTATGATCAGTTTGCCCGTTGACGGAATCGATTATCTTTTCGATAAACAGATTATCACCGAAAACGATTTGAATTTCGGGAGAGACAAGGGCGGCCCGATTTCATTTTCAAGCATTATCAGCAGAGCAACAAAGGGAATGGGAAATCTTCCTGTTCTGCTTCGCACTGCGTCCGCTTTAACAAAGGGCGACGCTGCAAAGAAGGCATATCTTGCAATTCCGGAGGAATATAATGAGCAGGAAGTGCTTGAATGGAAAAAACAAGTGGAAAGCGCCATGGTTCCGATGGAAAGATAAATATTTAACATAAACTGTGTTTACCATGCAAATAGGAAAGGAAACTTCTCTTTTGAACGGATTGCTGAAATGAGTTCAAAGGGGAAGTATGGAAACTTTTATGTTTAAAAGAAAATATGTGAAAGAAAAACTGATACTTTATTTTTTTAAAATACTGATAAGCGCCCTTTTTGCGGGCGCGATGTATTATTGCTGGACAAGATATTATAACCCTTATGTTCCGGTTCCGTTCTTCAGATACGGTAACTATTTTCTCGGCGTGCTGTTTCTTGTAATTTATATAAGCTTCGTCAAGGTATATGGAGGCTTTCTTGTGGGCACATCGCCTGTTTCGGATCTCATTTTTTCCCAGATTATTGCAATTGCATTTTTGCAGGCATTTTCTTATATTATTTTTTCACTTTTAAGCTACAAACTGGTTTCGGTCTGGCCGTTTGTCATTATGTTCCTTGTGTTTTCGGCTTTTGCCGCAGTCTGGGTTTTGATTGTCAACTCAATCTATTTCAAAATGCATGTTCCGAAAAAGACTATCGTTGTTTTCGGCGATGTCAATGCCTATCTTTCCATTAAGGGAATCAGAAGCATTGAGCAGCGTTTTCGTGTTGTCAGAACAGTCAATTCCGAAAAAACGACCCTTGAAGAGCTTTATGATTATATGAAAAGCGTTGACGCGGTTTTCCTTTGCGGTGTTCCGTCGGATTACCGAAACGAAGTGGTCAAGCACTGCATTGCCACCGGAAAGGTTGCCTATGTTAAGCCGAAAATTTCAGACACGATTATCCGCGGCGGCAGAATCATTCAGCTGATGAACGTTCCTGTTTACCGCTGCAAACGAAGCGATACAAGCCTGATTTATGCTTTTATCAAACGCTTCAGCGATATTGTTTTTTCACTTGTTGCCATTATTGCTTTAAGTCCGGTTATGCTTCTGACGGCAATTGCCATCAAGATTGATGACGGTGGTCCGGTTTTTTATAAGCAGACAAGGCTCACTTTAAACGGCAAAAAGTTCAAAATCATCAAATTCAGAAGCATGAAAGTTGACGCCGAAAAAGACGGTGTTGCAAGGCTTGCCGAAGACGGAGACGATAGAATAACAAGAGTCGGCAGATTTATCAGAAAATGCCGCATTGATGAGCTTCCTCAGATGTTCAACATTCTTTCCGGCTCCATGTCGATTGTCGGTCCGCGTCCGGAAAGACCGGAAATTGCAAAGGAATATGAAGAAACCATGCCGGAGTTTGCACTCAGACTTCAGACAAAAGCGGGTCTGACCGGTTATGCTCAGGTCTATGGAAAATATAACACACCGCCTTATGACAAGGTTCAGATGGATCTGATGTATATTGCAAATCAGTCCGTGACCGAAGATTTCAGATTGATTCTTATGACGCTTAAAATTATGTTTGTTCCGTCGAGCACCGAAGGAATCAAGAAAAATCAGCGCACAGCACTGAGAAAAAGCGGAAAAGAAGAAAGCGAAGAAAATTAAGCTTTTTTAAAATATATGAATGCAAGCAAATATTTTTGTTTCGTTTAAATTAAAGGAAGTAGTATTCATGAAAGTTGCAGTCATAACGGGTGGTTCAAGCGGAATCGGACTTGCCTGTGCCAAGCTTTTTTCAGAAAACGGCTGGCGTGTTTATTCTTTGAGCCGAAGAGGCGGCGAAGATGAAACAATCAGGCATTTGAAATGCGATGTGACCGATGAAGAACAGGTGAAAAGCACATTTGAAAAAATTTTTGCCGGGGAGGGCAAAATAGACTTGCTTGTGAACAATGCCGGCTTCGGAATTTCGGGCGCTGTTGAGTTTACCGATCTGGCGCAGGCGAAAAAGCAATTTGAAGTGAACTTTTTCGGCTGTTTCATCTGCTGCAAAAGTGTGATTGATTTTATGCGAAAAAGCGGCGGCGGAAGAATTATCAACATAAGTTCCATGGCTGCACCGCTTCCCATTCCGTTTCAGGCGTTTTATTCGGCTTCCAAATCGGCCATCAACTCGTTAACGCTTGCTTTGGCGAACGAAACAAGAACGTTTGGCATCAGCGTCTGCGCACTGATGCCGGGTGATGTGAAAACTTCCTTTACACAGGTGCGCGAAAAAGAAACCGCAGGTCAGTCTGTCTATGGTGAAAGGCTTAAAAAGAGCATTGAAACCATGGAACACGACGAACAAAACGGCATGACGCCCGAGGCGATTGCAAAAGCGGTATATAAGCTTGCTCAGAAGAAAAAAGTCAAGCCGCTTTCAACAACAGGGGCACAGTATAAGCTTTTTGCTTTCCTTTCAAAGGTGCTCCCGATGAGCGCCGTCAACAGAATTGTCGGCATGATCTATTCATAACAGGTTGGTGAAAAAAGGTGTATCAGAATTATAACGGCGGATATAATCCGCCACCGTACGGTCAGGACGAATATTATCAGATGGTTCAGCAAAACATTATCAGAAAAAATGCCGATAAAAAAGAAATCCGCATTCTCGGCACGCTTACCGGTGCGGCGATTCTTCTGGTGTTTCTGTTTCAAAATCTTGCAACGCTGATTTTATATTTAACAGGTCTTTACGACAGCTATATGAAAAATGCCTATTTTCAGTTTGGTATAGACATTTTACTGACGGTTATAACCATTTTGCTTCCGTTTTATATTTTCGGAAAAGTCATGGAAAAGAGAAGTCCCGAAGTTGACCTTATTCCGCTGGGAAAGCCGAACAGCACATCGCTTTCTCTGCTTGCCATTCCCGCAGGGCTGGGAATCTGCATGCTTGCGAATATTGTTACTTCGTATCTGACGGTTTTTCTTTCTGCTTTCGGCGTCAAACTTTCATCGCCCGAAATGGCAAATCCGACAGGCGTTTCAGGTTTTATTTTGTCTGTGCTTCGGGTTTGCATCATTGCGGCTTTGACAGAGGAAATTGCGCTCAGAGGTTGTGCTATGCAGCCGCTGAGAAAATACGGCGAAGGCTTTGCCGTTGCCATGTCTGCCTGTGCATTCGGTCTGATGCACTGCAATCTGATTCAGGCACCGTTTGCGCTGATTGTTGGTTTAGGGCTCGGTTATATTACTGTCACAACCGGGAGCTTATGGCCGGCAATTTTTATTCATGCACTTAACAATTTCGTTTCCGATATTTTTTCTTATTTGCTCGATTCCAATGTGAACCAGAACACCGTAAATCTGCTTTATAATTTCATTGTTTATTTTCTGCTTATTGCGGGTCTTGTTTCACTGCTGTTTTATGTCCGCAAGGCAAAGGAAGTTTCGCCGCTTCACAGAAGCAGCTGCACTCTTTCGACGGGAGAAAAAACATGGGCATATATTTTTAACCCGACAATGATCATCGCAATTGCGGTTATGCTTTTCTATACCTCTGCGTATGTAAAACTCGGCTGATATGACAGACAGGGAGTTGATGGAAAAAGCGATTTGCCTTGCGAAAGAGGCGGCAGCTGACGGGGAAGTCCCGGTCGGTGCGGTAATCGTGAAAAACGGAAAGATCATCGCCTGCGGAAGAAACAGGCGGGAAGAACAAAAAAATGCACTTGCTCATGCAGAGATGGAAGCCATTCATGAAGCTTGCCAAAAAACAGGCTCATGGCGGCTTGACGGCTGTGAACTGTATGTTACGCTTGAGCCGTGCCCGATGTGTGCCGGTGCAATCATAAATGCCAGAGTTTCAAGGGTGATTTTCGGCGCCTATGATGAAAGAGCCGGATCGTGCTTCAGTGCGGTTAATTTGCCGCAGGTAATTGCGGAAAGTCCGGTGCAGATCATCGGTGGTTATATGCAGGAGGAATGTCAGAAGCTTCTGACGGAATTTTTTAAATCGCTCAGACGCGAAAAATAGCCTCTTCACGGAAAGATGGGGAATAAACTAAAAAAATAAAAAATAAATATTGAAAAAGAGCATAGGAAGCTCCAGAATGGTAGTTGCTTAGACAAACCGTGAAAGGAGAAACCTATGCTCTTACTTGAAGATATCAAAATTGAATTAAAAAGTCAAGGTTTTGAGGCTAAACAAATAT
>JBJFHW010000231.1:0-2350 GCA_051893965.1 Acutalibacteraceae bacterium | reverse complement strand
GGCGCCAATGGGCTTCGCCCCTTGACCCCACAAGCTTTTTTGTAAAAAAGCTTGGTAAAAAACTTTACTCCTTTTGGCTCCGCTTCCGGCTCGGGCAGTCAGATAAAATTTCTGCACCAACCCGAACGGGAGCATGCAAGCGGTGCTTGCCGGGCGGTGCTTGCAAACTATAATTTAACACAGAAAAATTGAAAATAATATTTACTTATTTCCGATAAATCAATAAATCACACCCATAATCGTCAAAAAATGTTGCTTTTCATAGTGTTATATGTTAAAGTTCAAACAAAAACAAAGAAATTTCTCAAATACAGTGGAAAAACTCAAAAAGCTATGATATAATTTTTAATTAGTCAGTAATAAAACAATAAAAAACAAGGGAGATAAAAAACATGAGCGTTAAAGAACTTATCGTCAATGCCGGCAGCTCTTCACTGAAATATACGGTATTCCTTATGCCTGAAAAGAAGGTGCTTTGCAGCGGAATTTTTGAACAGTTAACAACAGACTACCCCACTTTCACCCATAAGCTTCCCGATGAAAACGGCGAAATGCAAAAAGTAATCAGAGCCAAAGAGATTGAAGCAGGAGCCGATCACAAAGCCGCCTTTAATATTCTTATTGATACCCTCACAAGCGAAGAATACGGTGTTCTTTCTTCCATGAACGAAATTGCAGCTGTCGGTCACCGCGTGGTTCACGGCGGTGAAGAGTTCAGCAGCAGCGTATTGGTTAACGATGATGTAAAAAAAGCAATTGAAAAATGTATTCCGCTCAGTCCTCTTCATAATCCAGCCAATCTTACGGGAATTGAAGTGTGCGAAAGCATCATGAAAGACATTCCGCAGGTTGCTGTTTTTGACACAGCTTTTCATCAGACAATAGCTCAGGAAGCTTATATGTATGCCCTGCCCTATGAATACTATACCAAATACGGAATTCGCCGCTATGGCTTCCACGGAACATCACACAAATATATTTCCAAGAGAACAGCGGATTTCCTTTGCAAAAAATATCCCGGAAAATATGATCCCGAAACGCTTCGCATCGTAACCTGCCACCTCGGCAACGGTTCTTCTCTTTCCGCAATCAAAGGCGGAAAATGCGTTGATACCACAATGGGTCTGACGCCGCTTGAGGGAATCATGATGGGTACGCGCAGCGGCTCCATTGATCCGTCAATCATTACGTTTATTATGAAGCAGGAAAATCTCAGCGCAGACGATATTGACAAGCTTCTGAACAAAAAATCAGGTATGCTCGGACTGACTTCAAGCGATCCGAAAAACGAAGCAACAAGCGATAACCGCACCATTGAAAGAAGAGCCAAAGAAGGCGATGAGCGCGCCATGCTTGTTGAAGCCATGTTCTGTCATCAGCTGACAAAGCTCATCGGCGCATATATTGCCGAAATGGGCGGCGCAGATGCGGTTGTATTCACCGGAGGAATCGGAGAAAACAATCCGCATTACAGAACAAGAGTGATTGAAAAATTTGCCTTTCTGGGCGCAACCGTTGATGAAGCCCCGAACGCTCTTCGCGGCGAAGAAGTTGAAATTACAACCGATGATTCGGCTCTCAAGTTCCTTGTTATCCCGACCGATGAAGAACTCATGATTGCTGAAGATACTTATGAACTGACGCAAAAATAAATTCGGTCAGTACACAAAAAATAAAACTGTCGCAAAACGCCGGTTACCGGAAGCGACAGTTTTTTGTTTTTGTTTTGAAAACCGTTATTCGGTCAAAGCCGCTTCCTGCTCTTTCTGAACTTCTTCAATGGCGGAAAGCATCGGTTTTTCATCTTTGTTTTTGATTTTTCTGTTTACATAGTTCTTCGTAATTTTTCTGACAAGTCCCGACAGGCCGATTACGCCGATAAGGTTTGGAAGCATCATCAGTCCGTTGAACGTGTCGGAAATATCCCAGGCAAGCGATGAAGTCATCAGCGCGCCCGAAACAATCATAAGCACAAAGAAGATCTTATAGCCGAGCACAGACTTTGTTCCGAACAAGAATTCCCATGCTTTTGAGCCGTAATGCGACCAGCCGAGAACCGTTGTGAAAGCAAATAGGAACATGGCAACCGCAATAAACTTTTCGCCGATGTTTGCAAAGCTGAACACCGAATTGAACGCAGAAGCGACCAGTGTTGCGTCGGTGACACCCTCAATCATGGTGCCTGTTTCAAAGTTATAAACACCGGAAGTCAGAACAACAAGAGCCGTCAGCGTGCAAACGATGATGGTGTCCATAAACACTTCAAATATGCCCCACATACCCTGCTGAACGGGTTCTTTAACGCTGGAGTTTGAATGAACCATAACCGATGAACCAAGACCTGCTTCGT
>JBJFHW010000230.1:0-11140 GCA_051893965.1 Acutalibacteraceae bacterium | reverse complement strand
GGACAAATCGGTACCATTATCGTTAAGGACATGAGCCGCCTGGGACGAGATTATCTCCAGGTAGGTATGTACACAGAAATGGTATTTCCGAATAACGATATCCGATTTATTGCCATTAACAACGGTGTGGACAGCGAAAATCAGACGGACAACGACATGACACCGTTCATCAATATCTTCAACGAGTTCTATGCCAAGGACACCAGCAAAAAAGTCAAAGCGGTGTTCCGTGCCAAAGGAAACTCCGGCAAGCCGCTGACCACCAACCCGCCTTACGGTTATTTAAAAGATCCGGCAGACAAGAACCACTGGATTATTGATCCGGACGCTGCCCCGGTAGTAAGGGAGATGTTCAAAATGTGTGTAGCAGGAAAAGGTCCTTCGCAGATTTCCAAAGAATTGATGCGCCGAGGAATCCCGACTCCTTCTGAGCATATGCGTTCGCTTGGAATCAAGACACCGGCAAAACAGCCGGATCAGCCGGGATTCTGGCAGCAACGCACCATAGCCGATCTGCTTATGAAACCGGAATACCTGGGACATACAGTCAATTTTCGCACAAGAAAAAAGTCCTTTAAATGCAAAAAGACTGTGTGCAACGATCCTTCCGAATGGTTGATTTTTGAAAACACCCATGAACCGATTATTGACCAGGAGACCTTCGATATTGTTCAGCGCATCCGTGCCGGACGCCGGAGGCTTACGCCGATGGGAGAGATGCCGATCCTTTCGGGAATGCTGTTCTGTGCCGACTGCGGTGCGAAGCTGTACCAGGTCAGAGCAAGGGGATGGAATCATGAGCAGGAGTATTTTACCTGTGCATCCTACCGAAAGGGACAGGGACTGTGTTCGCCTCACCAGATCCACAATGTCCAGATCGAAGAGATCCTGCTTCAGCAGCTAAGAAGTATCACAGCATTTGCCCGTATCCACGAAACAGAGTTTGTGGAACTGGTCACGAAGCAGAACGAGAAAGAACTCAACCGTCTGATGCGTGACAGCAGCAAGGAACTTGCCCAGGCAAAAGACCGCATCAAGAAGCTGGATGGTATCATGCAGCGGCTCTATGAGGACAATATTGACGGAAAAATATCCGATGAGCGTTTTGCCCGAATGTCTGCGACCTACGAAGCCGAGCAGAAGCAGTTGGAGTCAAGAACTGCCGAACTGGAATCTGCTATTGCGGAAACACGGGAACAGCGGCTGAATGTGGATTCCTTCTTAGGGATGGTACGCCGGTATACGGACATCACGGAGCTTACTGCCGAAATAATCCGCTCTTTTGTGGAGAAGATCGAAGTAAAGAAGCCGGAAAAAGTGCCCGGCACACGGACGAAAAAGCAGACACTGATCATCTGGTGGAACTTCATCGGTGCTGTCGATATTCCCGAAGAGCAGCAAGAGAAAAGAGAAACGGCATAGCCTACATATTCGCAAGCTATGCCGTGTTCTTTTTGAGCCACTTTTGTCCTTAAGTGAATGCCGCTTTTCGTGCGACTTTTCTTTTTGCGTCTGTATCCCCAAAACTAAAACATTATTTTTGATTGGATTTGGCAGTGTTAAGAGAAGCAATAAGAAGCTTTTTTACCTCGATACACATATCAAGCACTTTTCTGTCATCGTAATAACCACTTTCGATTAACAATTCAAGCCAAAATTCACTCTCACTGCACTCTTTCAGTGCAATCTGAAGTTTTGCAATAAAATCAGCCTTGCCGTGACCGTAAAACGCTTCACGAATATTTGCGCCGACGCTTGTTCCGCTGCGGATCAGTTGATTGGTTAAAACCGTTTCCTTTTTAGTTTGTTTGACTGTATTGCACACCTTGATTATTTCAAGCGCAAATGTTTTGGCTTATCAAGCAGCGGACTGTTCTTCATAACACTTCATCACTTTTTACTTTCACTTCTTCACTATTCCCTCTTACCTCTTACTTTCCAAAAATCCCGCCGTAGTCAGTGAAGAGTGAAAAGTGAATAGTGAAGAGGTAAGAAGTAAAAATCCCGCCCGCAAAAAATGCGAACGGGATTTTTGGCCCGCCCGAAGGGATTCGAACCCCCGCTCTTCAGAATCGGAATCTGCTGCGTTATCCGGCTGCGCCACGGGCGGAAATATGACGGCGGCCTTTTTGGTGACCGCCGCATTAAACGATTATTGTCAGTAGCAAACGTTACCGATTTGCGGCTCGGTTGTTCTTCCTTGACTGTCCGTGCCGGTAACTAAGCGACAATTTTGACTTTTTGTTTTCAAAAACTTTATTTTGAAGCCTGAGCCTGTTCAAGCCAGCTTCTACCGATAAGCATCGCGCTGTAAAGATCATTCTTTTCAATTTTGTGAATGATCCTGTCAGCAGGCTTGAGCGCCGGATCGTTTTTGATTAAGTTGACAACCACTCTGTCCGCAACCTTGAGACCGTTCTCTTCTTTTGAAGAAAGAATCTTTAAAACAAGATAGTGATCATCGCAAAGATTGCCGTAATAAATGGTGTTGCCGCTTCTTACAAAAGGTCTGTCCTTATAGATTAAAAATTCGTTGTTATTTGTTTCAGACATTATCTTCTCCGTTTCCTGCCGCTTAGTCTTTCAGATAGCTTCTGACGAGTTCCTGAAGAAGCTCATCTCTGTCAAGCTTTCTGATCAGACTGCGCGCATTGTTGTGTGTTGTTATATATGTCGGGTCTTCGGAAAGAATGTAACCGACAATTTGGTTGATCGGGTTATAGCCCTTTTCAACCAATGCTTTATAAACAACAGTAAGCACCTCTTTCATTTCAGTGTTTTCATTACGATAAAATGAAAATTCTCTTGTTTTGTCAGTCATCAGCAGACCCTCCTTAAAATAATTCCAGTCTATTATATAACAAACTTTATTCCAAAACAATGGTTTGACGAAAATTTTTACTATTATTTTATTTTTCTGTACGCTTTTTTATGATTTTTTCCGATATTTCGGGAAACAATCAGCTTCTCAGGTTAATGCCGAGCTCTTCAAGCGCTTTGATTGCCTTTTTCATTGCCTTGTCTGCTTCTTCATCGGTCAGCGTTCTGTCTGCCGCTCTCATTCTGATGTTAAAAGCAACGCTCTTCATGCCCTCGGGAATCTGTGAGCCTGAATAAACATCGAAAAGAGAAACCTCTTCAAGAATTTTGCCGACTGCTTTTGCAATTACCTTTTCAATTTTCATAACGGGTATATCGCTGTCGCAGACAAAAGCAAGGTCACGGCTTGAAGCCGGGAATTTCGGAAGCTGCTTATAGGTTCTGACATCGTTTCCGTATTTGAGAAGAGAAGCAAAATCAACCTGAGCAATATAAGCCTTTGTTCCGATTTCATAGTTTGCAAGAACAATCGGGTGAACTTCGCCGATGACCGCAATGACTTCATCGCCGATTTTCAGCTGAGCGGTTCTGCCCGGGTGGAAAGTCGGGTTGTCTGTCAGCGGCTCAATGTCATAATCTTCAACGCCTGTTTTATAAAGAAGTTCTTCAACAGCGCCTTTCAAAGTGAAGAAATCACAGCCGTTTCCGTACATGCCGACCGTCAGCTTTTCGTTTTCATCGGGAAGCTTATCCGGTCCGTTCCAGATATATTCGTTGGAAAGCTCGAAAAGCGATGCCGCCGCATTTCTGTTGTTATAGTTTCTTGAAAGAATGCCGAGCATCGACGGAATAACCGTTGTTCTCATCACGCTTGTGTCCTCACCGAGCGGATTGGTAATGACAACGGAATTTCTCAGCGGACTGTTTTTCGGCATACGGATTTTGTCATATTCCTTGGGGCTGATGAAAGAATAGGTTGCTATTTCGGTAAAACCGCAGGAAAGCATCACAGACGAAATGAGCTTTTCAAGCTTCTGCTCTTTTGTCAAAGATGCGTTGGCAACGCCTGCAAGCGGTCTGTTCGGTATATTGTGGAAGCCGTAAAAACGGGCAACTTCTTCGGCAATATCGGCCAAATCTTCCAGATCGGCTCTGAAAGACGGAATAATCAGTTCATCGCCGTTTACCTTTACATCAAGTCTTTCAAGAATTTCTTTTTGTTCTTCGGCGCTGACATTGATTCCGATGAATTCATTTGTCCATTCGGGCTTGAACGCAAGCTTATGAGGCTGTTTATTGCTGTGGTCGCAGTCAATGATGCCGCCCACAACATCGCCGGCATCAAGAAGTTCAACAAGCTCAAGGGCACGCAGAAGTGCAGGCATGCAGTTTTGCGGATCCAATTCTTTTTCATATCTTCCCGAAGCTTCGGTTCTCATGCCGAGCTTTTTGGCTGTGATTCTGGTTGTCGGGCCGTTGAAGCAGGCACTTTCAAAAACGATTGTGTTGGTGTCGTCCATGATGCCGCTGTATTCGCCGCCCATGATTCCGGCAACGGCAACAGGCTTGTTTGCATCGGCAATGACAAGCATATCGTCTGTCAAATCTCTTTCAACACCGTCAAGCGTTGTGATTTTTTCGCCGTTCTTGGCAGTTCTGACAATAACCTTGCCCTCATCAAGGAAGCGAAGGTCAAACGCATGCATCGGCTGACCGTATTCAAGCATGACATAGTTTGTGATGTCAACGATGTTGTTAATCGGTCTGACGCCGCAGGCACGAAGTCTTTCTCTGATATAGCGCGGAGACGGTTTGACTCTGACATTTTTAACCACTGCGCCGCAATATCTGTAGCAGCGTTCGGGATTTAAGATGTTTACGCTCAGAAGCTCGTTGACATCGCCGCCGTCAGCCTTAACAACCGGCGTGTGAAGCTTCAGCGGCTTTTTGAACGTTGCCGCAGCTTCTCTTGCAAGACCGAGCACGGAAAGGCAGTCGGGTCGGTTGGAAGTGATTTCAAATTCGGTAACGGTATCGTCAAGACCGATAGCCTTGCGAATATCAATTCCGAGCGTTCTGTCACATTCTTCATCAAGAACAAAGATGCCATCTTCAATGGCAGACGGGAAATCGTGCGCCGTCAATCCGAGTTCGCCCAGAGAGCAAAGCATTCCGTTGCTTTCAACACCGCGAAGCTTGCCTTTTTTGATTTTCTTTCCGCCATAAATGACAGAGTTATCCATCGCAACCGGGCAGACGTCGCCGACTTTGAGGTTTTGCGCTCCGGTTACAATCTGTATGTTTTCCTCCTGTCCGACATTGACAGAGCAAATCCACATATGATCGGAATCAGGGTGTCTTTCAAGAGATTCAATTCTGCCGGTGATGATGTTTGAAAGTTCACTGCCCTCTTTTTCAAAAGCTTCAACCTTTGAGCCGGAAAGGGTCATTTCATCGGCGAATTCTTTATCGGTTACATCAAGATCAACATAATCAAGAAGCCATTTTTTTGATAAATTCATTTAAAGCACCTCCTTAAAACTGATTGAGGAATCTGACGTCGTTTTCATAAAGCAGACGCATATCGTCAATATTAAAGCGGAACATGACCAGTCTTTCAAGACCGATTCCGAAAGCGAAACCGCTGTATACATCGGGATCAACGCCGCAGTTTCTGAGCACTTTCGGGTGTACCATGCCACCGCCGAGAATTTCAATCCAGCCCTCGCCTTTGCACATCGAGCAGCCTTTTCCGCCGCAGTTAAAGCAGGAAACATCAATTTCGCATGACGGCTCCGTGAACGGGAAATGATGCGGACGAAGTCTGATTTTTGTATCTTCACCGTAAAGGCTTTTTGCAAAGGTTTCAAGACAGCCTTTCAGGTCAGCCATTGTGATGCCCTTGTCAACAACAAGACCTTCGATCTGATGGAAAATCGGAGAATGGGTTGCGTCAACCGCGTCCGAGCGGTAAACTCTGCCCGGAGCGATTACTCTGATGGGCGGCTTCTGCTTTTCCATAACACGAATCTGACACGGAGAAGTCTGCGTTCTCAAAAGCATGTTTTCGGTGATATAGAACGTGTCCTGCGTGTCTCTTGCCGGGTGATTTTTCGGTATGTTAAGCGCTTCAAAGTTATAATAATCCCATTCAACTTCCGGACCTGAAGCAATGCTGAAGCCCATACCGAAGAAAATATCCTTAACCTCATCAAGAACAATGGAAAGCGGATGCTTATGACCGAGCGCTTTTCTTTCCGACGGCAAGGTCACGTCGATTTTTTCGCTTTTGAGCTTGAGCTCCATAAGCTTTTCTTTAACCTGTGCGGCACTTTGTGCAATCTGATTTTCAAGATCGCCTCTGATTTCGTTTGCAAGCTGACCGATAACCGGTCTTTCTTCTGCGGAAAGCTTGCCCATTTGCTTGAGAATGGAGGTCAACTCACCTTTTTTGCCGAGATATTTGATTCTCACTGCATCAAGATCAGCCAACGACTCGGCGTTCTGCAATTCTTTTTTTGCGATTTCTCTGATCGCTTCCAGTTGCTGTTTCATAGATTTCTTCCTTTCATTCTTCATTTTTATCTGCAAGGGACGAAAAAAATACAGCCTGCCCCACACATAGGGACGAAGCTGACTCCGCGGTACCACCCTAATTTTTGCCTGAAGCAAACACTCCTTGTATCGTTTAACGGGGATAAGCCGTCGAAACCTACTTGCAAAAAAGCTTTCTGCTTCGCCGCTCCAAAGTGAACTTCGGCAGGAACACTGACAAAACATTTTTCAGCAAAATAATGTTTCTCTCTTGGAAAGTGCTTTCCTGCTTACTCTCTTTTTCATTGCGTTATCATTTGGAAGTTTAACATAAAAGAAACTTTTTTTCAAGACCTTAATAAAAAAATATTTTATTTTTCTGTCCGTTATGCTATAATGAAAGCAACGAATATGTAAAAGGGGTGCTTTTTATGCTTCTTCTCAGCTGCGATGAAATGAAACAGGTTGAACAGTACACGGCAAAATACGGTCTGAGCTTTCAGCGCATGATGGAAAATGCCGGTGCGGCATGTGCCAGAAACATCAGAAATATCACGGAAAAAGAGGGATTGCACCGCAGAAATATTGTTGTTGTCTGCGGCAAAGGCAACAACGGCGGCGACGGCTTTGTTGTTGCAAGAAAATTTGCGGAAAACGGCTATAATGTCTGCGTTGTTCTTGCTGCCGGCTACCCGACAAGCGAAGAGGCCGTTTATATGTATAAAATGTTCGTTGACCTTGCCATTCCCACTGTATGGTATGACGCCGACAAGCTGAAAACAGTTCAGACAATCCGAAACGCCGACATTATTGTTGACGCTGTTTTCGGCTTCAGCTTTTACGGCAATATCAGCGAAGAGCTTTGTCCCCTTTTTGAAGAGATGAACCGCGCAAAGGGGTTGAAATTTGCAATTGATGTTCCGAGCGGTGTTTACTGCGACAGCGGCTATAAAGACAGCAACTGTTTCAAAGCCGATTATACCGTTGCCATTTCCGCTTTGAAGCCGGCACACATCGTTCACCCTGCTTCCGACTGCTGCGGCGATATTATCATTGCAAACATCGGCATACCCGCAGACAGCTTTAATTTTGTCAAAAAATCCATGTACACCTTAAGCAAATCCGAAGTCGGAAGCCTCATTCCGAAAAGATTGGCTGTCAGCCACAAGGGCACTTACGGTCATTTGCTTTCCATCTGCGGCAGCAAGAACATGCCCGGCGCTCCCGTCCTTGCGGCAAAGGCGGCGCTTCGAAGCGGCGTCGGTCTTGTGACAGCGGCTTTTCCCGAAAGCATTTATCCGACCATGTCTTTTAAGCTCACGGAAGCTTTGCTTATGCCACTGAAAGAAAAAGAGGACGGAACGTTAAACCGTGACTGCATACCCGAGATTCTGGCATCTCTTGACAAGTTCACCGCCGTTCTGATTGGCTGCGGTCTTACGCCGAGCGAAGATGTGAAAGAAATTGTTGAAGCGGTTATCAAGAATTCAAAAGTTCCCGTTATCATTGACGCAGACGGCATAAATGTTTTGAGCGAGAATATAGATATACTGAAAGAAGCGTCCGCTCCGGTGATTCTGACACCTCACCCGAAAGAAATGGCACGCCTTTGCAAAACCACTGCCGAAATCATTCAGGCTGACCGCGTAAAACACGCAAAAGCCTTTTCAAATAATTTTAATGCGGTCATGGTGTTAAAAGGCTCCAACACGGTTGTTGCTTCTCCCGATAAAGAAAGCGTTTATGTCAATTCTTCCGGAAACAGCGGTCTTGCAAAAGGCGGAAGCGGCGATGTGCTTGCCGGAATTGTCGGTGCTTTTGCCGCGCAGGGCATGAAAGCCGACACCGCCGCCGCGGTGAGCGTTTATATTCACGGTCACTGCGCCGACCTTGCAGCAGACAGACTTTCACAGACAGGAATGCTTCCGAGCGATGTGATTGACGAGCTTGCAGGCGTTTTTGCCGATTTCGGCGAATAATCCATAAAACCTGCCTTCGTAAAAAGAAAAGGAATTTGAGCTTTATTCTTTTTACGGAGGTTTTATTTTGAAAAAACATCAGTACAATTTTTTGCGCGTTATTTTTCTGGCTTTGCTTTGTCTGCTTTTTGTTTTCTTCTCATTTTGTTCCTGCGGCAAAAACGAAACCGTTTTCTATACTCAGCCGCCTTTTGAAGCAACGGTAACCTGCAACGCAAACGGCATAGACTTTTCTGCAAAGGTTATCTGTAAGTCAGGCGATGATATTTCTCTTGTTGTGGTTTCGCCCGAAAATATCAAAGGCATCACCTTTTCAAAAAATGAAAACACAAGTGCCTTAACCGGCTGCAAAAACTGTGCCGACGACCTTATCTGCGTTCTTGAAAAACTGTGCTCTGAAAGCTTTGAGGCAAAAAAAGGCACACAAGGCTGCATCAACGGGATTTATCAATACGGTAGTTTTACCGCTCAGGTTGATTTGGAGACGAATAAAATCATCAGCATACAAACCGAAAACTTTGATTACAGCTTTACATAAGCTCACCCTTTAAACTGAATAAAAACCGCCCTGTTTTGTTCAAAATAAAACAGGGTATTTTTGTTAAACAGACAGTCTGTTTAACCGAAAGGAAAGGAAACGCTTATGATACCGCTTCTTTTAAGGGGAACCATCATTTATGTTTTTGCAATTGCCGGCGTCAGACTGATGGGAAAAAGGCAAATCGGCGAGCTTCAGCCGTCGGAGCTTGTGGTAACCATTCTTTTGAGTGAAATTGCGTCCATGCCGCTTCAGGACAGCGAAACACCGCTTTTGCAAAGCCTTGTGTGCGTTTTTCTGCTTGTCAGCCTTGAGGTTATTTTTTCTGTTGTTTCCATGAAGTGCCGGCCTTTTCGCACACTGCTTCAGGGACACAGCGTTATGGTCATTTGCGGCGGCGAAATTGTTAAGGAAAACATGAAGCTGATACGATACAGCGTTGATGATCTGATGGAGGCTTTGAGACTGAAAGATGTTTTTGACATTTCCGAGGTTGACTGCGCCTATATTGAAACCAACGGGTCAATCAGCATAAAGCTCAAAAGCGAAAACAGTGCGCTGACACCGAAAGATTTGGGAATCGAAAAGGAAAACGAGCCTGTGCCCTGCCTTGTTATCAGCGACGGAAAAATCATTAAGCGTGAATTTGACATTTGCCGCCTTGATGAACAGAAGCTTTTAAGCATACTCGAAAAAAGAGGGCTTACGCCAAAGCAGGTTCTGATTATGACCTATCAGAGCGACGGCAAAACAAATATCATCGAAAAAGGAAACTGAGATATGCTGAAACGATTTTGCGCTTCGGCGCTGCTTTTGATTTTATGCATTTTCACCTGCGTTTCAAGCAGTATTGTTGTGACACGCACAGCAGAAAAAATTAAAGAAACACTGAGCGAAACCGCTGTTTATTTGAAAAACGGCGAGCCGGAAAAAGCATGCGAAGTTTTTGAAACATGCGAAGAACGCTTTGATCGGGATAAAACAACTTTTGATGTGTTTTTGAATCACAGCGACACCGACAAGCTCAGCCATGACATTGCCGAAATCCGACCGCTGATTCTTTCGGGAAACAGCGAATTTGCCCTTGAAAAAATTGAAGAAAGCATCAGCGTTCTCAATGAAATCATTGACGAACAGAAGCTGAGCATCGGAAATGTTTTTTAGGTTTGCAATTGTTAAAATCTGCTTTTGAAAAAAAGATTACAATTATCTGAAATATATTGTAATAGCGCAAAATATATTGTATAATAGGCGCGGAGGTGAAAGTGTATGGAGCATTTGCTGATTATGTGGATTGTGCTTGCAATTGTTTTCGCCGTTATCGAAGCGGTGACGGTTCAGATTGTTACCATCTGGTTCGCGGTCGGAGCGGTGGGTGCAATTGTTGCATATGTCCTCGGCGCAAACGAAATTGTTCAGCTGACCGTTTTTGTTGCAGTTTCCCTGCTTACGCTGATACTTGCAAGACCATATCTGAAAAAATTTACAAAAACGCAAGTTCAGCCAACCAACGCCGATATGTATATCGGCAAACAAGCGCTTGTTACCGAAGAAATTGACAACAACAAAGGAACCGGTCAGGCAAAAATCGGCGGCTCTTTATGGACAGCAAGAAGCGCAGACGGCAGCGTGATTGAAAAAGACTGCCTTGTCAGCGTTATGTCCATTGAGGGCGTCAAATTAATCGTAAAAAAAGAAAATTAATCCATTTATAACAGGAGGTAATAATATGGGTCCGTTTTTAATTCTTATCATTGTTCTTATTCTCATTGCAGTTGCAATTGTTGCCATCAACATCAAAATTGTTCCGCAGTCAAAAGCCTATGTTCTTGAAAGACTCGGCGTTTACAGAACCACCTGGCAGACAGGTCTTCATGTTAAAATTCCCATTTTTGAGCGTGTTGCAAAAATTGTTTCGCTCAAGGAACAGGTTGTTGACTTCAAACCGCAGCCGGTTATCACAAAAGATAATGTAACCATGCAGATTGACACCGTTGTCTTTTATCAGATCACCGACCCCAAGCTTTATACTTACGGCGTTGAAAGTCCCCTTTCCGCAATTGAAAATCTTACGGCAACAACGCTTCGTAACATCATCGGCGAGCTGGAGCTTGACCACACCTTAACCTCACGCGACACCATCAACGCAAAAATCAGGGGAATTCTTGACGAAGCCACAGACCCATGGGGCATTAAAGTCAACAGAGTTGAGCTGAAAAACATTCTTCCGCCAAGAGAAATTCAGGACGCCATGGAAAAGCAGATGAAA
>JBJFHW010000229.1:0-11152 GCA_051893965.1 Acutalibacteraceae bacterium | reverse complement strand
TGAATGAGCCAGTCTTTGTTGTCATAGGTAAATTTACATCTCATGGTGTCATAATAGAACACGATGAAGGAAGCACCGACGTCATAAAGCTCGTTAAAGCCGAAATGTCTTTGCCACGGGTCGCTTGTTGTATAGAAGAAATTGCCTTTCGGATCAAAAAGATAACCGAGGAAGCCCTCCGAAAAGGTTGCGGCTTCTTCAATCAGATCATCCGCCTCTTCCTGTGTTGTCGTAGCTGTCAGCGAATCAACCTTTGATGAAACATTATATGTAGTTGCGGCGGTTGTCTTTTTTTCGGTTGTCGGAGCCGTTGCGCTCGTTGCAGCACTCGTTGCAGCAGAAGAACTTTCGTCCGCCGCAGAAGATGATGTGAGCGAATTTGCGAAAGTTGTGAATCTGTTATCAACGGTTGTCGATTCAGTTTCCGAAGTAACATCCGCATCGGCGGTTGTTTTCTGCACGGTCGTTGCAACCGGCATTGTCGGAACCTCCGTAATCAGCGGCACACCCGTTGTTGTCGCAGCAGAAGTGGTTGCTGCAGTAGCAGATGACGGTATGGTAACCGCCGCCTTGCTGTTAATTGATTTTATACCGAGAAAAGAACCGGTGCAAACAATAACAAGAGCAATAAGTGCAACAACAGTCAGTCTTGTTTTGTCATTTTTCATATATCTTCCTCCTTATACTCTTTTACACCTTTTTATCTCTTTATAGAATAGCAGAATTAAAGGCAAAGGTCAAGAGCATTTTGTGTCGATTTATTGTTTTTACAATAATTTTTCGTCTGAAATTGAGCTGAACATGAAAATGAAACGAAAATTCAAAAAGCAAAGGAAAAATTTACCTGTTTTTTTGTCGCTTTATGTTGTTTTTCTCTTGACTTATACCCCTGAGGGGTATATTATATACATAACACAACGAATACGGGGGGATTTATATATGGAAAAAGGATGCTACCGCTGTCACAGCAGTAAACAAAGAAGCGAAGCGGAATATAAAAGGCTGATCAACCGCCTGAACCGGATTGAAGGGCAGATCAGAGGAATCAAAGGCATGGTGGAAAAAAGTGCCTATTGTCCCGACATCATGATTCAGGTTGCCGCCGTAAATGCCGCGCTTTCCTCGTTCAACCGTGAACTTCTTTCAAACCATATCCGCACCTGTGTTACCGAGGATATACGAAACGGAAACGATGAAATTATTGACGAACTGATGGCAACGCTTCAGAAACTTATGTAACTAAAACCAAAAGAAAGTCCGGGTGATAACCGAAATGCAGCAATATAATGTTACCGGCATGAGCTGTGCCGCCTGCAGCGCAAGAGTTGAGAAAGCTGTTTTGAAAGTCAGCGGCGTAACCTCGTGTTCTGTCAGCCTGCTGACAAATTCTATGGGCGTTGAAGGCTCGGCAAAAAGTGCCGATGTAATTGCCGCCGTTGAAAAAGCCGGCTACGGTGCTTCTTTAAAAGGAAGCGAAAACAACACCGCTTCCGAAAGCACCGACAATGAACTGAAAGACACCGAAACACCGATTCTTCGCCGAAGATTGATTGCCTCTTTGGGATTTCTTTTGGTACTGATGTATTTTTCAATGGGACATATGATGTGGAACTGGCCTTTGCCGCATATAATTGAAGATAATCATGTCGCAATGGGACTGATTCAGCTTCTTCTTGCAACGGCGGTTATGATTATCAACCAGAAGTTTTTCATAAACGGCTTTAAAGGTCTGATTCACCGCGCGCCCAACATGGATACACTTGTGGCACTCGGCTCGTTTGCGTCCTACGGCTGGAGCGTGTATGCGCTTTTTGCCATGACCGACGCACAGCTCAAAGGAAACGAAGACGCCGTTATGACCTATATGCATGAGTTCTATTTTGAATCCGCCGCAATGATTCTGGCACTAATCACGGTCGGAAAAATGCTTGAAGCACGCTCAAAAGGTAAAACAACCAACGCTCTCAAATCACTGATGAAGCTTTCCGCCAAAAGCGCGGTTGTAATCCGTAACGGAAAAGAAACGGAAGTTCCGATTGAACAAGTTGTAATCGGCGATATTTTTGTCGTCAGACCCGGCGAAAGCATTCCCACCGACGGCGTTGTGCTGGAGGGAGAAAGCGCAGTCAATGAAGCGGCGCTGACCGGCGAAAGCATCCCGGTCGACAAAACAAAGGGAAGCAGCGTTTCGGCAGGTACGGTGAACCAATCGGGCTTTCTCAAATGCGAAGCTACCCGCGTCGGAAAAGACACAACGCTTTCGCAAATCATTAAAATGGTCAGCGATGCGGCGGCAACCAAAGCGCCGATTGCCAAAATTGCCGACAAGGTTTCGGGTGTGTTCGTACCCACGGTGATTGCCATTGCGATAATTACGGTTATCATCTGGCTGATTGCCGGACAGGATGCAGGCTTCGCCCTTGCAAGAGGTATTTCCGTTCTTGTCATAAGCTGTCCGTGCGCTTTAGGCCTTGCAACCCCGGTTGCCATTATGGTCGGAAACGGCGTCGGAGCCAAAAACGGCATTTTGTTTAAAACCGCTGAATCGCTTGAAGAAACCGGGAAAGCAAGAATTGTTGCTCTTGACAAAACGGGTACCATCACCAAAGGCGAACCGACCGTTACGGACATCATTTCTGCCGGCGAAATGACAGAAGACGAGCTTCTCTCTCTTGCCTATTCTCTTGAAAGAAAAAGCGAGCACCCGCTTGCAAAAGCCATCATCAAAAAAGCGCTTGAAATCGGTGTAAAGGAAACCGAATCCGAAAATTTTGAAATTTTTGCGGGCAACGGTCTGAAAGCCGTCATAGCAGGCAAAGAGGTTTACGGCGGAAATTGTAATTTTATCGAATCAAAGGCAGAAATACCGCAGCAATATAAAGAACGCGCACAAAAAGAAGCCGAAAACGGAAAAACACCGTTATTTTTTGCCGCAGACGGAAAATTATGCGGTATCATAGCCGTTGCAGACATCATCAAAAGTGAAAGCCCGCAAGCAATTAAAGAGCTGAAAAACATGGGGCTGCGTGTTGTCATGCTGACCGGCGACAACGAAAGAACCGCAAAAGCAATTGCAAAACAGGCAGGCGTTGACGAAGTTGTTGCCGGCGTGCTTCCCGGCGAAAAGGAAAGCGTAATCAGAAAGCTGAAAAAGAGCGGCAAAACCGTCATGGTCGGCGACGGAATCAATGACGCCCCTGCCCTGACGCAGGCAGACATCGGCATGGCAATTGCGGCAGGCACCGACATTGCCGTTGACGCCGCAGATGTTGTTCTTGCCGGAAACAAGCTGACCGATGTTCCGGCGGCAATCAGATTAAGCCGCGGCACACTGAAAAACATTCATGAAAACCTGTTCTGGGCTTTCTTTTATAACTGCATCGGAATTCCGCTTGCCGCAGGCGCCTTTATTCCGCTTCTCGGCTGGAAGCTCAATCCGATGTTCGGTGCGGCGGCAATGAGCCTTTCCAGCTTCTGCGTTGTCACCAACGCTTTAAGGCTGAACTTTTTAAAGATTCACAGCACAAAGCACGACAAAAAAATCAAACAAAAAAATAAACATAAAAAGGAGCAAAAACCAATGGAAAAAACAATGAAAATCGAAGGCATGATGTGCGGACACTGCGAAGCAAGAGTCAAAAAAGCGCTTGAAGCGCTAAACGAAGTGGAGCACGCAGAAGTCAGCCATGAAAAAGGCACCGCCGTTGTCACACTCAAAAGCGACATTCCTGACGAAGTGCTCAGAAAAACCGTTGAAGCCGAGGGTTATGATGTCATCGGCTGAAAGAAAGAAAGAAGGAATAACAAAATGAGCGATTTACTTGAAAAAATCAAAACAAGGCGCAGCATCAAGCGTTTCAAAAGCGACAGCGTGCCGCAGGAAGCGATTGAAAAAATTGCCGAAGCCGGAACCTATGCCGCAAGCGGAAGAGGGCTGCAGTCGCCGATCATTCTTGCAGTCACGAACAAGCCGTTAAGAGACGAGCTTTCCGCGATGAACGCCGCAGTTATGGGCAAAAGCGCTGATTTTGATCCGTTTTACGGTGCACCTGCCATTCTTATTGTCCTTGCCGACAAGGAAATTCCCACCGCTGTTTATGACGGCAGTCTTGTTATGGGCAACATGATGCTTGCCGCGCACGAACTTGGTCTCGGAAGCTGCTGGATTCACCGTGCAAAAGAAGAATTTGAATCCGAGCGCGGAAAAGAAATTCTACGTTCTCTCGGCATCAAAGGTGATTATGAGGGAATCGGTCACTTAGCGGTCGGTTATCCGGACTGCGAAGAACCGAAAGCAAAGCCGAGAAAAGAAAACTATGTTTATTATATTAAGTAAACAAAAGTAAAGATACAAAAAGGCAAGACGAAATGCACAAAATCGTCTTGCCTTTTAATTATGTAAAAACCTTATTTCATCTTATATGTTCTGATTGCCGAATTAAACGAATTGATCACATCAAGAACATCAATCAGTAAGCTGCCGTCCTCTGCTTTTCTGACGGTTACGCCCTCTGCTTCCACACTGTTTGTTCCGCTCTTTCTTTCAAGCACGGTTTCAATTTTTCCCGTGTCCGGGTCAACGGTATAAACATGTTTGACCTTTGTTTCGTCGTTGCAGGAAATATAAAGCAGACCGTTGCAGAATTCTGCGCCCTGAATTCTGTAAAGAGAATGATCAATCGGCTTTTTTTCAATCAGTTCAAGCGTGTCAATGTTCAAAGCATTAACAAATTCGCCGCCTCTTGAAACACCGGTATAAAGAATTCGGTTTTCCTCATCAACGGCGCACCACGGAAGATTGCCGTTCGGCTGAATGGTTTCGTCAAGAATTTTATATTCGCCCGTAAATTCAAGCGTGTCGGCAGAAAAAACCGCAATGCACGGGTGCTTTCTGAAAACATCTTCAACGGCAACATAGATCTTGCCCTCAAAATAGGTGCAGCCGCCGAGATGGTTGAAGGTCTGTTTTTTCAGCTCTTTCGGCATGGCATTTGTGTTTTGAAGA
Source organism: Acutalibacteraceae bacterium (assembly GCA_051893965.1). GTDB lineage: Bacteria > Bacillota > Clostridia > Oscillospirales > Acutalibacteraceae > UBA6857. The sequence continues at coordinate 6,147 of JBJFHW010000229.1, read as the reverse complement.
ACGACCTCGCCGGTTTCAATATCAATTTTCTGAAGTCCGTTAAAGCCCAGCGCAACAACGGCGCCGGTTGTATAGTAATATTTTCCGTCATTGGTTATGCCCTGCGTTGAGCAGCGCGCATCGTCACCGGCAAAATACTGTGCGCCGAGATATTCGGCATTTTCAAGCGTGTTTGCTCCGCCGTTGTCGATTGCCGCAATCAAGGAAAGCGACAGGCACATAAACAGCGAAATGATTTTTTTCAATATAAACATTGTTGTTCTCTCCCTTTTGATAGAATTTGATTTTACCTTTCAGAAAGCAAACTTGCTTTGTTACAAAGCAATTATATGACTTTGTCACTTTGCAGTCAAGAAAACATTTCAATTAATTTTATTAGAAATTATAAGAAAGTTAAAAATACTTAGAATCTATAACATATTCATTGACAAAAACAAAGCAAGTAACTATAATGGAAACAAAAAAAGGAGATTTTGTTTCCTGATGAAAGAACAGATTATTTCTGCCGCAATTGAAAGTCTCCGGCAAGAGGGCTTGAAGTTTTCGGTTGACACCTTGGCAAACAAACTGAAAATTTCAAAGAAAACCATCTATAAGTTTTTTCCCGACAAAGAAGCGCTTACCGTGGCACTATATGAAAAATATTATGCCGACATAAAAAATCAGGCAAAAGCTTTGATTGCTGAAAATGCACTATCCCTGCACACCGATTTGCTTTCTCTTTATTTTGATTCAAAAATAATGACAAGAAAAGATATTTTCAATAAATATAAGCTTAACGACGCGATGTATTCTTTTGCTGAAAAGCAAAATGATGCGCTTTGGGAAATCATCCGTTCTTCTTTCGGCGAAGCTTCTTGCGACAGTGAAGCAATAAGAATCATTATTGACGGCTCATTTGAAAAGCTTTGCCATTCTCAGCTTTGCCCCGATGCCGTTATTGAAAGGTTGGTCAATTTGTTATGATTATCGGTCTGCTTCGTATTTTTGCAATACTTTGCGCCGCATCTGTTTGCGGCAAATTGGTTTCAAAACTGAAACTGCCCGCCATTCTCGGCTGGCTGATTGCCGGAATTGTTTTCGGTCCTTATCTTGCGCAAGTGGTCACATCGGAAATTACAAATGCCGTGTGGTATAAGGTAATGATCAAATTTTTTGAATGTTTTGCCGGCGTAATGATCGGCAGGGAAATTGTTTTCAAAAAAATTGCAAGCTCCGGCAAACAGATCATCGGCATCACATTCATTCAGTCAATCGGAACCTTTTTGTTTGTCAGCGCAGCCTTTAGTGTTGTTTTTTTCATTACACACACTCCGCTTTATCCGGCGTTTATATTCGGCGGCATTGCTCTTGCAACCGCCCCTGCTCCGGCACTTTCAATCGTCAATGAATATCACACAAGCGGACCGGTTACCAAAACACTGCTTCCGCTTGCCGCAATTGACGACATCATCGGCGTTGTTGTTTTTTTCACGGTCATTTCCGTTGTAAGCGCAACCAAAGGAGGAACTTCCGCTTCGCCGCTTTCCATTGTTGCAATGGTTTTGCTTCCGTTTGTAATCGGAATTGCAACAGGCTTTCTTGCTTCATTTTTGATTAAAAAAGCAAAAAAAGATGGTCTGCGGGTTTCTCTGCTTCTGTTTTTCCTTTGCGTTTCAACGCTTTGCGGCCTTTTGATTGATCATTATGTTTTCCATTCGTTCAGTCTGAATTATCTGCTGATCGGAATGTCTTTCAGTGCAACGGTCGCAAATATTCTTGATGAAGAAGAATTGAGCGGCACACTGAAGTTATATAATCCCATTTTGAATCTTTCTCTTGTCATCGTCATTGTCAATCTCGGAATGCCGCTGGATTACCGTCTGATTGCAGGAGCCGGGCTGTTTACGGCAATCTATATTCTTTCAAGAGCCGTCGGAAAAATCGGCGGAGCCTTTATCGGCGGCAAGCTGACGAAAGCAGAGCCTACCGTCACAAAATATCTCGGCTTTACGCTTCTGCCCCACTCGGGTGTTTCTCTTGTGTTTACGTCAATTGCTTGCTCCACCCTTAACACGATTGATGCTTCGCTTTCTTCAATTGTTTCGGGAACAATCGTTGCAGCGGCAATCATCAATGAAATTATTGCGGTTATTGTTGCAAAATTTGCTTTCAAATGGGCGGGAGAAATCAAAGAATAATAAACTTTTATGCCCTTCAGACATTTATCAGCGCAGCATCTTTCTGACACTGCGCTGATATTTTATTTACTTTTTACCCGCCGGCTTTTCCGGTAGGCCGCAGGAGTTATTCCCGTCTGCTGCTTGAAAAGTCTGTTAAAATGGCTCAGGCTTGTATAACCGAGCATATTGGATATTTCAACAATAGGTAAATCGGTGCTGTTGAGCAGACTTTTGGCATTTTGAATCTTTACCGTTTTCAGATACTGCGAAACGGTATGCCCGGTATACTTTTTAAAATATTCAATCATTGCCGGTGCGGAAAAATTTCCGAGCGCGTATATGTCTGCCGCCGTACAGCTTAAAAATTCGGGCGAATGAATCTTTTCCAGAATGTTGGCAAACCATTCGGGATAGTCCGAACGCAGATTGCTTTTTGAGCTGTAAAGAAGAATAATCGCCTGAACAATCAGTTCACTTACCGCTATGGTGCTGTCGGGCTCACCGTCAAATTTCATCAGATTGATCCGCTCTGCTCTCTTTGTGAAAAAGTCAAGCTCATCGGCGGTCAGAACGGTTTTGAAAGCGCCTTTTTTGAAAAACTCGCTCTCACCGATGCTCAGAGCCTCCAGAATTTTTTTCAGCCTGTCAAGGCAGATGCATAAATTCATATGAACACAGCCTTTTTCTTTGGAAGCTTTGATTCTGTGCGTGTCTTCCGGTTTTATAAAATGGATGGTTCCCTTGCTCAGCAATTCTTTTTCACCGTTGAGTTCATGAACGGCTTCTCCGTCCGTAATGATAAAAATTTCACAAAAATTATGCGAATGCAGGCTTGTTGACGCCGAACGCCACCAATGAAACGATACCCCTTGCGTTTTTAACATTTTATTATTCTCATAATATACTTTAAAATCAGATTTTTGCTTGTTTTCCGCACTGTAACCGACAAGTTCTTTCATTGATGTCACCTTTGAGCCTTTATACATATTGCATTAAAAAGCATATCATTTTTTATCATTTCTGTCAATGTGCTTAAAAAAATCACCTGTTTTCTTAAAAAAATAGCAAGACTAAACATCTGATAACTCTTAAAATAGAAAGTATAATGAATAAGGAGTGATATTATGGCTGATTTAAGCAAGCCGAAGAAAACAAGTTCGTTCCGATATGCTTTCGGAATGTTCGGAACCTCAATTCCGATCAATATGTTCAAAACCTTTGCAACCGTATTCTATGTGGACAATCTCAGTGCAATTACTTTTCAGCAGTTCGCAATCATTACGGCGGCATATACATTTCTTGATGCAATCGACAATCCGATTTACGGCTTTCTGTCCGACAGAACGCGCACAAGATTCGGACGCCGCCGTCCGTGGCTCGTCATCGGTGCGCCGCTTCTTGTTTTGTGCTACATCATGTTCTTCAATCCGCCTCAGTTTATGCAGCCGGGCTCAACCTTTGCTTATGTACTGATTATGTATATGCTCACGGGCACCCTGGACTCTCTGATCAGCACGAACTACGGTGCGCTCTTCCCCGAACTGTTCAAATCAGAAAGCGACAGAGCAAAAACCAACACGATCCGTCAGATCTTCCAGCTTGTTGCTATGGTTCTGAGCATCGCCCTTACTCCCATTATCACTGAAAAAATCGGTTTTTCAAAAACCGCTCTGTGCTACGGTATTCTTGCAATAGCCGTTATCTGGTTCATGGCGTTCGGCGCGCACGAAGACCTTTCGCTGATGGAAAAGCCGAAGCCCACCCTTTTTTCAAGTATCAAAGCGGTCATCATCAACCCGAAATTCTGGAAATACGGCTTTACCAATGCTGCATTCGCCGCTGCTGTTTCCCTTGTTCAGGCAAGTGTTCCGTTTTATGTTAAATACTATCTCGGCAGAACAGACGGTATGAGTTCAACGCTTCTTTTGGGTGTTGCCATTTTAAGCGCCATTTTATTCATGCCGGTCTGGTTCAAAATCATCAAAAAATTAACCGTTATGCCTGCATGGAGAACTGCTTTCGGCACAATCGCTTTCGGCATGGTTCCGCTGTTTTTCGTGAAATCCTTGGGTGCCGCAATTGCCGTTGTTGTCATTTTCGGCTTCGGCATGGCCGGTGTTCAGGCTTCCATGGACCTTGTTTCCGCAAAAATTCTTGACGAAGATGCAAAAAAATACGGCGTAAACAGAGAGGGAATGTATTCAAGTCTTCTCGGATTCCTCAACAAAACAAGCGGACTGTTTGTCTCTCTGGGTTATCTTCTTGTTGATAACATCTACGGCTTCCAAAGCGGTGACAACCCGGGTAATGCACCGGGACAGGCGTCAAAATTCTTAATGGTTGTTTTCCCGGCAATCCTTGTTGTTATCGGTCTTTTGCTTTCATTCACCTTAAACTTCAAAAAAGAAGAAGAACCTATTATCGTAACAGAAGATGAAGCTAAAGCAGAAAATGAAGCCAAAGAGGAAACCGATACCGATACCGATTCAGAAGCTGAAAATCAAACGGAAACCTTAACCGAAAGCGAAGGCTGAAAATGGCTGTCGCAACAATTGATTTCACTTCAAAAGAGCTGAAAATGAACACGCTTGTCACAGTCTGTTTTCCCGATTCCGTCAGAACGAACGGTGTTCCCCTTTCCAAAAGAAAGGTGCTGTGGCTTCTTCACGGACTTTCCGATGACGGGACTTCCTGGCTTCGATATTCAAGAATTGACAAATACGCCATGGAAAACGATCTTGTTGTTGTCATGCCGTCGGTCAACCGAAGCATGTACTGCGACAATGTGAACGGACAAAACTATTTCAGCTTTATTGCCGACGAACTGCCCGATTATTTTGAAAAGGTTTTTCATCTTTCAAGAAAAAGAGAAGATAATTTTATCGCAGGGCTGTCTATGGGCGGAATGGGCGCGGCAAAAATTGCGCTGACCTATCCCGAAAGATATGAGGCGATGGGAAGCTTTTCCGGTGTTCTGAACCTTGAACCGCTCAAGCTGGTTCTGAACGATGAAATGAAAAATGATTTCCCGTTTATGCTTTCTGCACTTGAAAACACAAAAGAATCACCCTTGAATCCGACGGCTCTTCTTGACAAGGAAAAGCATAAAAACTTAAAAATGTATATCGCCTGCGGACTTCAGGACAAACTCATCGTGGCAAGTCTGATGTTCAAAAAGCAGGCAGACAAATTGGGCTTAAAGGCAAAATATTCTTTCACAAAAGGCAACCACGAGTGGGATTTCTGGGACAAGCAGCTGAAAAGGTTCATTGATTTTATATTGGGGTAATTGACTTGAAAGAGATTCATTTTATTCATACCGTAAAAAAAGAAAAAGAGGGAACTTATTACACCGTACCCTTTGAAGTCCCTGAAAATACGGTAAGCTTTACGGTTACATACAAATACGAAAAAGTCAGCCAAGGCTTACTCGGCAAAAACAAAAATGCCTGCATCATCGACCTTGGCATTATCGACTGTGACGGAAAATTTATCGGCTGGAGCGGCAGTGCAAGAGACAGCATCACCGTGGGTGAATTTTCTTCAACGAACGGCTATTTCAGTCAGCCGATCAAGCCCGGCAAATGGCAGATCATTGTCGGAGCCTATAAAATCAACGCTTCGCAAATTGATGTGCACTATCAAGTTGAATTTGAGGAAAAGAAAAAGAAATTCCTTTTCGGCGATCTGCATATGCATTCAACCGCCTCGGACGGGCAGTTCACCGTGCCGCAGCTTGCGCAAAAGGCTAAGGAAATCGGACTTGATTTTATTGCCGTTGCCGACCATAACAATTACTGCGAAAACTTTTCTCTTCCGCGCGTTCCGGGTATCACCATCATACCTGCCGTTGAATGGACGCATTACAAAGGTCACATGAACTTTTTCGGCATCAAAGCGCCGTTTGAAAACTCATTCATTGCCAATTCAAAAGAGGAAATGAAAAAGCTCATTTCCGACGCAAAAGAAAAAGGCGCAGTCATTT